>NZ_JBKGHJ010000104.1:0-19552 GCF_046520365.1 Corallococcus sp. 4LFB | reverse complement strand
TCCGTCCACGCCCGGCAAGCCAGGGCGAGCAGCTGGGCCTGGGGCTCGCCGCGGTGGAGCCCCACCGCCCCGTCGACACCGGGGGCGTAGCCATGCCCACCATCGTCGCGAAGAAGGCGGGCACGTGCACCGCCGCCGGGTGCGGCGGGCGCATCCTCAAGGGCGAATACGTGGCCTACACGGCAGCCACCGGGACGCGGCACCTGGCGTGCGCGAGCGCCAACCAGGGCCGACGCCCCAACCTCAAGGCGGGCCGCTGTCGGTGTGGCGCCCACGTCCCACCGCGCGAGGGCTCTCTTCGGCTGGAGGAGACGCAGCGCGGCGCGAAGTTCCGGCGCCGGTGGCATGTCCAGTGCACCCGGTGCGGCTGACGGTCAGCATCATTGCGTAGCCCACTTGTGCGACCTTGGCGCTCTCCATGACAGGGTCACGCCTGCCCCGCCTCGAAGGGTGATGATGACCGGGAGCCTGACGTGGGCGCGGCCCGAGCGTCACGCGGTACGCTCTCCGGGCTCCAGGAGGGGACGTCCATGCGAAGGGTCAAGCATCTGCTGGTCGCTGTAGCTGTCGCTGCTGTCGAGTCACTCGGGGTTCAAGGCGCCGCAGCGAAGGGCTTTGATGCCGATGGCGTCGTCTACGACCAACCGGGCCAAGCTCGCCTCTACGTCCGGCCGGGCGGCTCCGTCGTCTATGACGAGCCAGGTGTGACGCGTCTGTATTTGGCTTCAGGCGACAACGGTACAACGACATCGTCAGCGGTCAGGCCAGCGGTGAGCAACAGTCCGGACGCGAATGCCGCGCAGCCGGCGGTCGCCGAGTCCGACGGACCGAAGGCTGCGGATGGAACGCCGATGTTCCTTGCGAATGGCTCTCCAAATCTCGACTTCTACAGGACCGCCAAGGGGTACAGAAGTCCCGAAGGCTATCTTGAGTCGCGATGGGGGATGTCTCGCAGCGAGGTGAGCCGCCTCTTTCCCAAGGCACAGCCAGAGCAAGCCATGCTGGCCTATGCATCCGAGACAGCCGGGCTCAAGACCCTGCATGTGTTCATGTTCGTTGACGACGCCTTGAGTGCCGTGTCGATTTTGTCCGACGAGCTGCGCTCCACAGGCGACCAGTATCTTGCCGACTACGAGAAGCTGCACTCCCTCTTGGTGCGGAAGTACGGCAAGCCGAGGACGACCTCCGAGACATGGTCGAGTGAGTTCTTGCGCGGAACAATGAGCAAGGGCGCGTCGCTCCAGATTGGCTTCGTGAAGCTTTCGTCCACATGGATGACTGGCGAGACGAACATCCAAATAAGAGCCGAGGCGATGGGCGCTCGTGTCCGGGTGCAGGTGGTGTACGCAAGCGCCCGCTTGATGGTCAAGCAGGCTGATGACCTAGCGCAAAAGGACATGCAAGGGCTGTGACTCAAGCCCCTTGGCGGAACCTCACGCCGTCGAGGTTGAACTCCGCCGTGCTCCCGGAGATGGGCGTCACGGCGCCGTCGGACGTGATGCGCACGCGGCCGTAAACCGCGCCGCAGTCCACAGGCTGACGTTGCTCAGTGGCCGGGCGGTACCCGGGGGGCAGGACAAACGCCGTGCTACCCATGGTGCCGCTCTTGATGCCGCCGCCGAGGCAGGTCTCTCCTGAGCTGTTCTTGTAGTATGTGGGGCCACGGGGGGCGCCGATGCTCACCCACCCGGACGCGGCAATCAGCGCCGCCTCCACAGGGGTCTCCGCGGGCGGCTGAATCACTACTCGCACCGAGTCCACGTAGCAGGTGTACGGCGCCGCGATGGACTTGCCGACGAACACCTGGGCGTACTTCGCAGTGGCGGGCGCCTTCACCGTCTTGCCCCGGCCCAGCTCGTTCCAGAACGCGCTGCCAACGCCGAGGTTCACCTCGTCCACGACATCCGCGCCCGCGAAGGCGAACGTGGCCGTCAGCCAGCGGATGAGCATGATGGCCTTGTAGGCCGAGCTTGCGTCAGCGGCGTCACCAAGGACCATCGCGCTGGGGACGAGCGTGTCCGTCGGACGGACGCTGAACACCTGCGACGCTAGCAACGTGGCGGCCAGCGTCGGCGCGAGGCGCACTGCGCGCACGCCGGAGAAGACGTTGGATGTCGTGGAGGTGTCAAAAGCATCCACGTTCCAGACGCCACCCGAGACACCCCAGCCATCCGGCGGTGCATTCGGGTCGCTGAGCGCTTCGAAGTCCGCGTTGAGCGGGAGCATCGCGTACGTCACCGTGGGCAGGAGCATGGACGGCGCGACATACCGGGGCGCGAGCGTCACCTCCGCGCTGGTCGGGCCCGCGTTACCCTTCACGTCGCGGGGGATGACGCGCGCGTAGTACTCCCGGCCCGCCACGAGGTCCGCCACCTCGAAGCGCGTCGCGCGGCTGGTGGCCCGGAACGTCGCCTGCGAGGGCGTGAAGCTGGGCGTGCTGCTGACGTGCAGCTCGTAGGAATCCCAGGGCGCTCCTGTCGCCGCCGGAGTCCACGCGAGGCTGAAACCGTTGACGGTGTTCGCCACCGTCAGCCCCGTGGGAGCCGGAGGGCCGGTGAAGGGCGCCGACGCCGCGATGCCGGGGCGCGCGTCGCGCTCCATCCACGCCGCGCGGCTGGTGCTGGGGCGGCCCTGGAGTTGGAGCTTCGTGCGCGCCTCGCCCGAGGAGGCGCACTCGAAGTCCGCGGAGACGATGGCGAGTTGCTGGGCGGTGTCGAAGTGCACGCCGTCCGGCAGCACCTGCACCAGGTCCGCCGCCTGGAGGTACCAGTGGATGCCCGGCAGCGTCAGCGACATGCCGAGCGCGGACTCGGACAAGTCGGCGATGGCCGCGTCCGCGAGGCGCTGCGCCTCCGCCTGGGTGTCGATGAGCGACGACGCGCCCTCCGCCACCTGCATCCACCGGCGCCCGTACAGCGTGACGCTGGTGGGGTTGGTGGACGTCACCGTCTTGCGCTTCTTCGCGCCGGTGGAGTCCAGGTCCGCCTTGTCGGAGTACACCACCTCGACGACGTTGCGGATGTGCTCCAGGTTGCGCTTCAGCTCGCCCACCTCCTCCACGTTGTCCGGGCCGAAGGTGGCGACGGGCGTGTCCGTCAGGCGGTCCGGGCTCCAGAGGGTGAGGGCGAAGGCGCCCGCGTCCTCGCGCCAGCGCATGCGCACGTCCCAGCCAATCTGCTCCGCCAGGGTGCGCACCGCGTCCAGCAGGGGCTCACGCTGCTGGAGGTAGGGCCCGCGCACGCTGCTCGGGTCCACGGGCGTGTACAGCCCGTAGCTGCTCATGCCGTTGTCGTTGAGGATGGACTGGATAACGGACTGCACGGGCGTGCCCGCGGTGCTCCCATACTGGCGCTCCACCTCCGCCCAGGTGTCCTGCAGCAACCCACCCAGGTCACGCCCGGTGATGCGCAGCTCATCCCCCCCGGCGTCCACCTCGTCGATGCGGCCGCGCCACACCTCGCGCCAGGCGCCCGAGGGCACACTGCTGCGGCGCGTGTCCAAGGGCACCGTCGCCACCTCCACGCGGAAGTACGCGCCCTCGCGCAGCAGCGGCTGAAAGGTGCCGTCCTCCGCGTTAAGGAGGCTGCCCACCACCAAGGGGGACAGGCTGAGGCGCTGCCCGTCCGGGCCGTTGCGCACTACCGACACGGAGGCGTCGGACACAGGCGCCTCGACGCTGTCCGACCAGCTCGCGCCCAGCAGGTAGTCCCCCGAGAGGAACGTGGAGAGGTCCGTCCACACGGCGCCGCGCAGCACCAAGACGCGCAGGTGCGAGGCAAAGCCGGCCGTGCAGGTGAGGGCCGCCGCTTCGGCCGACGAAAGGGTACGCATGTCAGGTGTCCTCTGGCTGCTGCCATAGCTCGAAGTCCATGTACTGGCCCTGTACCCGCCCGCCGTCCTCGTCGTACTCCACCGGCTGCGCATCGAGCGCCTGGCCCAGCACGCGGCAGGCAGCGGGCAACCCCGTGCCGTCGGCGGTGTGGTACGGCAGCGGGCCGAAGGGCGCCGTCGCGGCGGCCCACTGCGGCACCCACGCGGCCGGCACGTTGTAGGGCAGGTAGACGAGGTCGCTCACCGTGACGTCGGCGGCGGCGAGGACGCGCAGCCCACCGTCGGCCACGGAGACGGAGAGCCCAAGCTCTCCCTCCATGTCGTCGACGATGCCCGCCGCGCTGCCGTTGACGTAGAGGACGTCAGACTGGAAGCGCGCGACGACGTGGCTCCACGGGCCCGTAACGCCAGCGCGAACCCAGAAGCCGACGGTGCATTCCGGGCGCGTGCCGACGCTCCACTCCACCTCCTCGCCCGGGTTGAGGAACAGCGCGCCATAGCCCCAGCGCCCGGCAATGGCGGTACCCGCCTGGGGGACGCCGTTGGAGTTCGCGAGCACCGCGCCCTTGCTGGAGGTGAAGGCGTTGGCGGTAGCAGCCGCGAAGTCCCAGCTGTGCCCGTCACCGTCGATGAGGCGGCGCAGGGCCTGCGCCTCCGCCATCGGCATGGGCGGGGTACCGGCGGACCAGGTGAAGACGCGCGAGCGGGTGCCGCTCATCGCCCACCCGCTGAAGGTGCGCACGCGCGGACCCAGGTGCGTGGGCTTCTGGGTGAGTCCCTTCGACGAGGAGCACCGCACCTCAATACCGCTGAGGGTGAGATAGGGCATGTCCACCAGAAGGGCCGCTCCAGCGGCTACGCGTACCGCGGCCCGACGACGGCGGACGTCCCGTAGAGGCGGATGCCGAAGCGCCGCTGGATGTCCTCGGCGTTCTGCTGCGCCTTCGCCATGGCCTCCTCAATGTCGAAGCCGACGATGTTGTAGGCGATGCTGAGCGGGGAGGCGTGCGAGGTCTCGGGTGCCGTCACCGTGTCCCCGCCCGACGGCGACGGGGGAGGCGTGGACGGCGCGGGCGTGTCCCCGCCCGTGGGCGTGTTCGGCCCCGTCTGCTCGTCCTGCACGTCGAAGCGCCGGAGGGCCACCTTCCACAGGTCGGGCACGTTGGTGAGCGCCTCGTTGACGTCCTCCAGTGCGTCGCGGTTCTTCAGCACCTCCGCGGTCTCCCGAGCCTTGGCCATGGCTGCCTCCCAGGTGAGGCCCTCCAGTTCCTGGATGCTCCGGGCCAGCGACTCCGTGTCCACCTTCGCGGACTCCATGCTGTTGGCCCAGCCCTTGAGGAAGCCGAGCGGGTGCGCGCCCAGGATGCTGATGTCGCCCAGCTTCCGGAACACCCACTGGACGGCCGAGACGATGCCGTTCCACGCGGAGCCCAGTCCCTTGATGACGTAGAGGATGGCGATGGCCACGTAACGCAGCACCTGGAACAGGCCCTTGAGGACGTTGTCGAGCAGCCACGCCGTGGCCTTTCCGATGGCCTCGAAGGCGGGGGCGAGCATCTCCAGCACCATCCCCACCAGGACGATGATGGGGGCGATGCTCTCCATCGCCTTCCCCATGGCCTCCATCGTCGGCTGCACGGCGTCCACGACGACGGACACCAGGTAGCCGACCGCACCCATGACGGTGTCGAGGCCGGTGGCGGCGGCGCCGAAGAGGTCCTTCAGCATGCCAATGACGCCGTTGAGGACGTCGATGGCCTCGGCCATCTGGTCGGAGCCCATGACCAGTTCGCCGATGACTGCCACCAGCGCGGCCCACCAGCCGCCATCCTTGAACGCCTGCGTCGCCGTGTTGTAGAGCTGGCCGAATTCGCCCATGCGCGAGACGAAGCCATCGAGGAGCGACGCTATCGCCGCGCCCACATGCCTCTTCGCTTCTTCGGCGAGCTGCTGGGCCTCCTGCCAAATGGAGATGTTCGCCTCCTGGGCGGCCTCCATCTCGGCACGCGCGGCGGCGGCGAGCTCCTCACGCGCCTCGGCCGACCGGTCGCGGTTCCACTCCAGCTCCTCCTCCGCCCGGCCCGCCTCGTTGGCCAGTGCCTCCAGCGACTTCGCCGCGTTCGCCTCGTCGGCAGCCGCGCCCAGGTCAGCTTCGCGCTTCGCCGCTTCGTCCGCGTAGGACTGGAGCTGGTCGTAGCCCTTCCGCCGGAGGTCCCCATTCAAGTCGCCCGGCTGGCGGATGCGCGCCTCGCTGGTGCCATTCATCCACGACATCAACTCCGCCAGCTTGCCCTTCATCTCGTCCATGCCGGTAGCGCTGGAGATGTCCGTGAGCATCATCTTGACGCCCTTCATCGCGTCGCTGAGCCCAACGCCCGCCACGTCCTTGACGACGCCGACGCCCTCGCCGACGGCCTTGGCGGCGTCCTGGACGGTGGCCATGACGCTCTTCCCAAGCTCGTCCTTCGCGGCCTTCAGCTGCCGCGTCATCGCGGCCATGGTGGTGGCACCGCCATTGAGGGCGGCGGTGATGCCGGCGGCGAGGCTTTCTCCCGTCGTCCCCTCAAGCACAGTGAGGGCTTTCTCCGTCTCCTTCATCCTCGCGGCCTGCACGAGCGGCTTGACGAGGCGCGCGCTCCCGCGCACCAAGAAGGCCACGAAGCTGAGGGCGCGCTCCGCGATGCTCTTGACGAAGTTGCCGAAGCCGTCGAACGCCTCGACGAAGAAGCCGGCGACGCTGTCCGCCATCTCGCCCAGGCCCCCCATCATCTGCGCAAGGGACTCGCTCATCGCGCCCCACGCCTCACTGGCAATGAGCTTGATGTCGCCCCAGTTCTTGTAGAGGACGCCTGCCAGAAGGACGATGGCTGTGATTGCCGCCGCTACCGCGAGGATGGGGATGGCCGCCGCGCCGAAGCTCATGAGCATCTTCCCGACGCTGGAGAGCATGGACGGCGTGGACTTCGCGAACTCGACCATGGACTTGCCGAGCCCGCCCAGGCCCGCCTTCACCCCCTCCATGGTGGGCGCCATCCCCTTGAGGGACGTCCACAGCTTGGACATGACGGTGCCGACGTCCACGCTCTTCATGGCCTGCAGCGCCTGCCACGCCTTCGTCGCGGCCGGGCCGATGCCATTCAGCACCGGCCCCAGCCTGGCGACGACTGGCATGACGGCCTTCACGCCCTGGAGCGCGAGCCCGAAGCCCTTGGCCAGGCCCTCAACGGTGGCCGCGAGCTTGCCGACGACGCCGATGCCCAGGCCCACGCCTGCCGTCCAGGCCGCGAGGCTGGCCGCGGCACGCTTCGCCTGGGGACTCAGGCGCTGAAAGTGCGCGGTGAGGTTGGACAGGAAGCTGCCGATGCTGCGCACCAGCGGCATGAAGAGGTCGCCCACCTCCGCGGCGAATGTGTAGAGCACCTCCTGGATGTGCTCCACCTCCGCCGCAAGCCGCTCGTTCGACTTCGACGCGGCGAGCACGGCCCCGCCGATGCCGGCCGCGACGACGGCGCCAATCTTCCCGACGGGCTCCGCCGCCTCCTTCACCTTCTTGGCCGTGTCCTCCACCTTCTTGACGAACTTGCCGAGGTTGGCCACGGCCTCGCCGATGGACGCGGTGACGGCGACGTAGAGGTCTCCAACCTTCAGGGCCACGGCAGGACTCCAGGGCTGCTACCGCTTCGGCTTCGGGCCGAAGCGGTAGATGGTGGTGTTGGTGGTGGGCCCGCCCGTGGCTGCCCGGCGGGACGGCGCGGCCGCGTGTGGAGCGCTCCTGGTGCGCTGCTCCATCTCCTCATTCTCCAACTCGCAGTAGGCGAGGAGCCCCAGCAGGTCCTCGTGGTCCCAGGCGCGCACCTCGTCCGGAGACTGCCCTGTGAGCTTCACGACCCCGTAGAGGAGCCTTAGCTCGGGGTCGCTTCGGACTTTCCCCGGACGTCCTTCATGTTCGGGGCGAAGGCGTTCTGGATTTCCTCCTGGACGTCCTCCAGCCAGACGGCATCCGTGAGCGCATCCAGGTCCGAGGTGCTGTAGATGGGGGTACCCGTTGCCGGCTCGTAGAGCAGGCACACCGCGATGCGCGCCACCATGCGCAGGGCGTTGCGCGGCGTCGTGGGCTTGTCGTCGTCGCCCATCTCGCCGGCCTCCCTGGCCGCCTCCAGCACCTTCACGCGGTCGCCCTGGGTGGGCTTGACGACGTGCACCTTGTCGCCGTCGATGTCGAGCGTCTTGAGCACCTTGCGGTTCTTCGCCAGGAGCCGGTGCTTGAGCGACGCGGGGACGGTGACGGGCACGAAGTCGTCGGGGTCGATGGCGGTGGGCATGGTGGTGGGGTCGGTCATGTCTGCGTTCTCCGGTGGGGTTGGGATGGGCTGAGGAAGGGGCGGCTAAATGGCGACGGGCGCGCCCTGGCCCATGAGCGAGACGGTCAGCTTGTTCACATCGGAGGACGGGCCGCCGCCGTCGAAGGACATGACCTTCACCGCGTACCGCTTCCCGCGCTGGCCGGCCATCGCGTCCGCGTCCTTGATGATGTGCAGGTAGCCCACCAGGCCGTTCTGCATGTGCGTCTCCATCAGGTCCTGCGCGGCGTTGCCGGCGATGCGATGACCGCTGACGTTGAGGGTGAGCCCCCGCAGCGTGGCGGCGTTGCGCTTGTAGCCGCCGCTGCCGAAGTAGTTCGTGTCCACGCTGTCGACGGCAGTGCTGTCGGTGCACTCACTGATGCCGTCCAGTTCGGTGGCGGGCGCCTCGACGGTGCCGTCCTCCAGGTTCACGAGGGTGGTCGTGGACAAGGTGGTGAAGTGGATGCGCTGCGCATAGAGGACTTCCGGCTCTCCGGCCATGTCTCAATTCCTTTCACGTCTGTGGAAACAGCTCTTTCAATGCCTGCTCAACGGCCTTCTTCACGCCCTTGCGGCCGATGGTGCGACTGCGACGGAAGGCCTTCTTGAGGAAGTGCGGCTCCGGGTTGACGGTGTCGCGGTCCCAGTGGACGCCCTCGTGGATGGCGCCCGCGGCGTGGTGCGCGTAGCCGGCCACCCAGGTGACGGAGAGGCGCCGGTCCATGTGGTACTCGGGCCCGTCCAGGAAGCCGGTCTCCGAGAGTGGGCGCTCGTGTCGCTTCGCGGCCACCTCGTTGCCGTTCTCGTCGTAGTCCGGCGTCCTGTCCCCGCGCGGCACGTCGAACATGGAGAGGTCCAGCGCGTTCCGGACGGTCGCATAGCAGGCTTTCTCCAGCCTGCTCAGCATGCGCTCCGGCTGCCGGCGCAGCTTGAGGAGCGGGGCGATGTCGAGCGTCACGCGGACCGGCATGCCCAGGAAGAAGGGGCGGCCGGTGGGCGTCAGGCTGCGTAGCCCAGCGTCACGGTGAAGGCGAAGCGGTGCTGCTGCTTACCGTCCTCCCCCAGGTACGCAGGCTGGCCCTGCGCGCGGCAGGAGACGTAGCCGGGCACGGCCGCCAGGTGCAAGACGCTCCAGCACCTGCGCGCCAGTGCCTGGGCATCCGCGTACGTGAGGGCGCGCACCAGCACCTGGACGTCCGGCTGCAGGTAGCTGCGGCCCGCGCCCACGTAGTCCTCGGGCGCGTCGCCCTGTACTTCGCGCACAGCCACCACCTGCGCTGGCGCGGACGCGGGCCAGGGCCCCCGGTAGAGGCTGGGCGGAGACGACGTCCGGGAGACACCCAGGTCGGCCGCCGCCAACACCTCGGCCACGGCCAGCTCGACGTCGCGGAGCTCGGCGCCCATCAGACGGCCACCTCGTAGTGGTCCAGCTTCCCGCTCATGTTGAAGCAGGGCGTCACCTTCAGCGGGCGACGCCGGGTGTTGAGGTCGCCCGGCGTGGTGCCGGGCAGCCAGACGGCGTCCTCGGGCGCCACCTCCACGCTAGTGAAGAGCATCGCCTCGGTGGTGGCGTCCGTGCCGTCCAGCGTGGTGATGCGTCGCACGCTGGCCTCGAACCGGCAGGCGTGCTCGACGGGCGTGGCGAAGTCCTCCTGCCCGCGGTCGTTGACACCCACCCGCCGAGCGAGCCCGAAGCGCTGGCGGAAGCGGTGGCCCAGGAGGCTCACGGGCCCACCCGACGCTGGAGCTTGCGGTACCTGTCGACAAGGGCGAGGGCCGCGAGGGGGATAGCAGGCCGGCCGCCTCGCATGGAGTCCGCGCCGTAGCCGATGGACGTCCCGCCGATGGACTCGGAGGTGACATCCCAGTCCATCCCGTCGCGGTGGCTGTACGCGGTGACGACGATGCGGGCCGCCAGCTGAATGACTGTGGGGAGGTCCACCGTCAGCGCCGGGTCCAGCGCCGCCTGGCCGGGCGTCACCCAGCCAGAGGTGAAGGTGACGAGCACCTCCCCGGTGTCGACGGCCTGCTGCGGCGTCGGCGAAACGCCCGGCGAGTACTCCCCGGTGAAGGGCCAGGGCGCGCCCCGCGACACGACGCGCCCCATGCTGACGCCACTGGTGCCCACCTCCAGCGCGTAGTGCACAGCCGGCACCTCGACGCCGCACACCTCCACGCGCTCCACCTCGCGCACGGCGCCAGCGGCCAGGAAGAGGTAGCGCCCGCCCTGGCTGGCGACGGACTCTACGACGCCAGTCCGCCTGTGCAGCGGGTAGCCCACGTAGTTGGCGAGCGCCTCGGACGCGGCCGTAAGCAGGAAGGCGAGCGTGGTGGGCTCCGCCTCATCGCGGACGTTGAGGGGCAACTGGTCGACGGTGAGCAGGTCCACAGCGGAAGGCATGGGCACCTCGGACAGAAAGAGGGCCGGGGCAGCGCGAGGCCGCCCCGGCCCGGCGGGCACGTGGAGGGGGAAGTACGTGCCCGCGCTAGACGCTCAGGCGCTGGCCACCGCCGAGCACCAGCACCACGCCGGTGACGATGGTGGGCGTGGTGCCGTCGGTGAAGGCCACCACCTCCTTGACGCGGAGGTAGGGGTGGTCGGCCTTCAGCAGTTGGAGGTTGAAGTCCAGCTCCACCGCCTTGCTGCCCGCGGTGGTCACCACCTGGAGGGCGGCGCTGTCCAGGTCCACGACGGCGGTCCAGCCGTCCGTCCCGTTGGCGCTCGACTCCAGCGAGTAGGTGACGCTCGTCGTGGTGGGCGTGCCGGTGGTGGCGCCGAGGTTGGCCACCAGCACGCCGGACTGGAAGGCCGACACGTCGATGGCGCTGCCGTTGCGCGTGCCGGCGGCCTGGGCGGCGGGCGCGAGGCCCTGGTTGGCGCACGAGACGTACGCGCCGACGTGAACGTTCTGGGGAATCATCGGTTGGAGTTCTCTTTCTGCGGCGCGAGGCCGCTCGACTTCAAGGGGCGCGCCGCCGTGACGACGTGCGGAGAGGAAGCCGGGCGGCCTGTGCTGCGCCGCCCGCTCGGTTCACAGCATCAGTACGCGACGCTCGTCTTCTCGGCGAAGGCCTTGCTGTAGCGCAGCAGGAAGTCCACCTCGGTGATGCCGCGCATCGTCACCATGTCCGCGGAGAAGTCGGTGCCGTTCTCCCCCATGGTCGTCTCCAGCGGGAGCGCCTCGCCGAGGATGAGCTGGTTGGCCAGGCCGAACCCCAGCACCCCGTCGTCGGCCAGCGTCTCCGAGTAGAAGAAGGGGAAGCCGTTGAGCGTCGGGCTCTCTCCGACGCGCAGGTCCGGGAAGAGCCAGCCCGCGTTATCGCGGGCTGCCGCAGCGACAGGAAGGTGTCCGTCGACGAGTAGTAGAACCCCTTGTTGGCCTTGAGCCGCCCGGGATGTTGGCCTTCGCCACCGCGCCCATGACGCCGTCGGTGTCGGTGACCTTGTTGGCGGCCGTCGTCCCGGCGGTGGTGGTGCGCGCGGCCGGGTCCATCTGGTTCCGGATTCCGTTCGGCCGCTTCGGGCCCTTGCCCTTGAAGCCGGTGGTGTCGACTTCGAGGCCGATGGCGGCAGCCATGTCCGCGCCGATGATGGCCGCGGCGTCGATGGCGGACAGGCGCAGCAGGTCGTTGGAGATGCGCGCGAGCGCCATCAGCTTGTGCGCCGTGAGGACCAGCGTCCCGTCCTTCACGGTGGAGTTGGCGGCCGGCTCGCCCTCGGCCACCCAGTACACCTTCACGCCCTCGTTGATGGTGCCCATCGTCAGGCGCGCGCCGTAGCCGGAGATGGTCCGGATGCCGGCGGCCAGGAGGATGGAGTTCGGCCGCGCCAGTTCCACGAGCTCGGAGGTGACGGTCTCGCGCGTGAAGGCGCCGCCGGACTCGAAGACGCCGGCGAACTGGCCCGAGGCCTTGACGCGCACGAGGAAGGCGTCGAGCGCCTTGAAGTGCTCGTCGTTGCCGCGGCCGAAGTGCTTGGCCTGCTTGAGGTACGCCTGCTTCATCTTCAGCCCGAGGGCCGCATTCAGGCGCGCCTGCCGGTCATCCTTCGACAGGTCAATCTGCAGGTCGCGCGCGCCGGTGACGAGCGGCCCCTGGGCGGGGTTGGGGCGCGACGCGAGCGCGGCCTCGACGCCCTTGGTGACGGCGACATCCACGGCCGCCTGCAGGTGGGGGGGGATGGCCGGCGCGGCGGGCGCAGCGGCGGTGGCGTTCGGCTTCGGGGGCATGGGCTGGCTCCGGACTGCGTAAGAGGTTGAGGGGAGAGAAGGGCTGGCCCTAGGCGCTGGCGGACACCAGGGCGGCGTACCCGCGCAGGTCGCGCGGCGAGAGGTCGAGGCTCTGCTTGACGGTGAAGCCGAACGCCTTGCGCACGCGCGCGCGCAGCGCCTTCGCTTCCTCCTCCGGGAGCGGCTCGTCCATCTTGTCCTCGGCGGCGCCCGCGCCCTCGGCGGGCTCCTCCTCGGCAACCGCGTCGTCCTCGGCCGCGCGCGCGAGCCACGCCTTCGCGGCCTCGATGTCCATGGGCTGCCCGTCACGCAGGCACTCGGCCATGGCGATGAGTTCCTCGTCCTCGGGCTCCGTGTCCAGGAACGCCGACGCCAGCGCCTGGCCGGCTTCGGCATGCGCGACGAGGGCCGCGACAAAGGCCTCCGGCGTCATCTCCTCGGGCTCTTCCTCCTCGCCCGGCTCGCCTTCGGTGCCCGCCCCCTCGGCAGAAGCGGGCTCCTCCTCCGGCTCCTCTTCGCTGGCGTCCTTGGTCCCGACCATCTTCGTGACCACGGCCGCCAAGGTGGCGGTCGCCGTGGCGACGGCGTTCAGCGCTGCCACCGCCAACGGGTCACCGGCGCTCGCCTGCCCGGGCATGGAGCGAATGCGGACGGCGTCCTCGTTCGCTCCCACGTTGACGATGGAGACCTCCACGAGGTGCACCAGGGGGAAGTCGAGTCCGCCCTCGGTGTTCGGCACCGGGTCGTATCCATCCACGGGGATGAATCCGATGGAGCACGCGTCGAGCGTGTCCGCTTTGATTTTCGCGTCCACCTCCTGGGAGAGCTTCCCGATACCATCGCAGCGGGGCTCCATCATCCAGACGCCCCCCTCCTGGAAGCAGTGCGCCTTGCCGAGGGCGGGCTCCCAGGAGTTGTGGCTCCACAGGAGTGGCCTCTTCAACTCCGTGCCGTCGGCCTTGATGCCGAGGATGCGGTCCCGGTGCCGGTCGAGCTTGGTGGACGTGATTTGGAACACCGGCGCCTGCGTCCCCGTGTCGGTGGGGGCAGTGCCGTCGAGCAGCTTCCGGCGAATGGAGAGGGTGCGCATGTCCGGAGAGAAGGGCCGGCCACCCGCCGCTACACGCGCCCCTCTTCACCGCGCCGGTCGCGCGGCGCATCCGGCGTCGCGTTCGCGCCCGCGCTCGCCACGTTGTTCCCGCCGCCAGCGCCTGGAAGCGGCGCACCCCGGACGCCCTCCAGCTCGGGGTCCGGCTGGAAGCCCGCCATCACGCGCACCTCATTCCAGAAGAAGCCCTCGGTGATGGGCGTCGTCATGAGGCGGAAGACGCGCTCCCACTGCTGTGGGCGCGGGTCCTCGTAGTCGAGGATGGCGTCCCGGTCGACGAGCGGCACCAGGAGGAGCTGGAAGTAGGCCAGGAGGAACTCCAGGCGCGGCACCACGGCGTGCTCCGCCAGGTGGTACGTCGCGTCCTCGCTCGTGCTTCGGTTGCTGCTGGAGAGGTCGCCCACCAGTTCCGGCGGCACGTTGTACGTCTGGCGCACGTACGCACGCTGGCCCTTCGCGAGCTCCTCCGCCTGCAACTCGCGGTAGTTCACGTTCACCTGGGCGAGCGTGACGCCGGCGGGCGCGAACCAGATTTTCCCGGCGTTGTCCGGGCCGCGGTTCGCCTCGTTGAAGCGCTTCTCCAGGTCCTCCGCCGCCTCCTCCTGGTCGACGCCCTCCTTCTTGGAGTCCATGCCGACGATGGCCTGTGGGACGCCGCCGCGCTCGAAGACGGACTTCGCGCTCCTGTCGATGGCCTCCATCGTGTCCAGCTGGTCGCCGACGGCGAGCCCGCGTCCGGCGCCGCGCCCGTGAGGGTTCTCCGGGTCCAGGTGCTTGAGCCACAGCACGTGCGCCGCCGGAACCGAGACGTGCGCCTGGTTGTACGAGAGGAGGAACTCAGGCCGACCGGGCTGGGGCGTCTGGTAGACGCAGTGGGGCGGCACCACCTCCCAGCCCACGGGCCGCCCGTCGACGCCCAGGCGGAGCCAGAGGAATGTCTCACCCACCAGGTCCAGGTGCAGCTGCATCAACTTGAGCAACTCGCGCCCGGGAATCTGGGGGTGCGGCGCGTCGAGGATGTTCAGCAGTTCGTGCGCGGGAAGCTCCACCAGTTCCCCGGCATGGACGCCGTCGGTGAGGGCCTTCCGGCGTTCGGCCGTGATGGAGCTGCGCCAGCGGGGGTCCGCGCCGGACTTGGCCAGGCCCCCGCCCACGCGCTTGTAAACCTTCCACCTGGGCGTCGCCACGGCATCCGCCACCGTGTCCACGACGACGCGCAGCCACCCATTCTCCCGGTACGCGGCGAGCACCTCCCGGCTGCCGCGCCGCGGGGAGAACGAGAAGATGGGCAGGCCGTGGACGAGGGGGCCCCGACGGGTGGGCAGGAAGCCCAGGGCCTTGAGGGCGCGGCGGTAGAGGGAGGCCATGCCCCAAGAGAAGGGGCGGGGCGCTACTCCTCGCCGTCCGGTACCTCTTCAAACACGGCGTCCTCGGTCCCGCGGGCGCGGCCGGCGGCACCCACATTCCGGCGCTTCGGGATGACGTACTTGTAGATGGGCCACGCGAAGGCGTCCGCCCGGTCGTCTCGCGCGTGGCCGCCCTCCTGCCCGGTGAACTTCGCGAGCTGCGCCTCCAGCTTGTCGTGCTTGCCCACCATGTGGACGAGGCCCGCCTTCGCGTAGGAGGAGACGGGGGCCGCGCGCTCGGCCTTCGACTGCATGGCGCGCTCGGTGAGCACCTTCACCTTCTCCACGGTGCGGATGGTGCTCTTCACCATGGAGCCGCCCGTGTTGCTCTCCGCGAACACCCACGCGTTCGGCTTCCCGTTGCTGCGCTTCTTCGCCAGGGGCGCCCAGGCGTTGAAGCACTTCACGGCCTCCCGGGCCCACACCTCGGGCTCTGGTGTGCGGAGTGAGGCGTCCTGCAGGACGTAGACGTGGTCCAGCCCGTCCTTCTCCAGGCGCACACCCAGCACGATGATGCCGTGCATGTCCGCGCCCTTCTTCTCCCCGGTGGCCGGGTCCACCGAGACGACGATGTAGTCGTACTCCTTGGGCGCCTTCTTCGGGTGGATGCGCGAGGCGTTCCAGTTGACGCCCCGGTAGAGGGCCGGGTCGAGGTCGAAGGACAGCTCGCCCATGAACTCGCGGCGGCCCTCGGGCGTATGCATCACACGCCGGACGTAGCGCTCGTATGCCGGGTCCAGGTTGGCGAGGTTCTCCAGCGTGGAGCTGCGCGCGAGCACCAGCCCGTCGCGGTCGCTCAACATCTCCATAAAGAGGACCGTCGGCGCGGGCGTGGTCGTGATGACCATGCGCGCCGACAGGCCACGCGCGCGCATGCGCGAGCTGACGAGGCGGTTGACGGCGCGGCACTCCTTGTAGACGGCGACGGCGTCGCCCTTCCACGCCACGGGCTCGTCCGCCCAGATGAACGTGTACTGGTGCCCGCGGAACTTGTCCGCGTTCTTCGCAGGCAGCCACGTGGCCTGCGCGCCGTTGGGCCACACGAGGCGGCGGCGCGACTTCTCCAGCCGCGGGAAGAACCAGGGCGGGGAGATGGTGAGGATGCCGCTCGTCCCCTCCAGCTGGTTCTTCACGATTTCGGAGTAGGTGGGCCCGACGATGAGGATGCGCGCCTCGGGGTCCGCGCGTGCCTCGTCGATGACTGCGGCGGCCCCCGCGTACGTCTTCCCGGTGCCGCGCCCGCCCATGAAGAACCAGGTGCGGAAGACGTCGGGCGGACGCTGCACCGGCCGCAGCCAGTAGCGGTGCTCGTAGTACAGGAGCACGAGCTCTTGGGGCGTGAGCGCCAGCGCCCCCGAGACGCCCGCCGTGATGCCCTTCGAATCGAAGGCCGCGAGGGCCGCCAGCTGGATGACGGAGTGGTGGCCGCGGGTGTCCGCGGTGATGACGGGGATGCCTTCGAGCAGCGACTCGCCGGCCTGCGCCACGCCCGCGTCACTCCCCATCGTCGTCCTCGGACGGCGCCGGGGGCGGCGCGTCCTTCAGTGCCTCGGCCTTCTGGTGCTGGGCGATGAAGGTGGCCAGCTTGTCGTCCAGCTTCGCCCGCGCCTCGTCCGGGGTGATGAGCTCGAAGAGCGGGCCCAGCCCGTTGCCCGTCGGAGCGACGGCCTCGCGCGGCACGGTGTAGTTCTTCGGGTCGCTCACCGACAGACGCCAGCGGATGAACTTCTCGTTCAGCTGCCGGTTGCCGATGTTGTCGAGGACGGTGTCCTCCAGCGCTGCCCGGAAGTGGGCCGCAGCGTGCTCGTACTCGACGAGGAACCACGTGTAGAGGTTCTCCTCCGACGCGGCGACAGCAGCGCGCGCCCGGGTGAGCCAGCCCTGGACGACGCCCTCGTTGGTGCCCTCTTTCGCCGCCGCGTCGCGGAGCGTCCGTCCCGAGGCGATGCGGCGGCAGATGGCGAGCCCCAACCGCTCCGTCAGCGTCGACTCCGGGCCGGGCTTCTTGAGGGGAAGGTACGTGTCCAGCGGGCGCAGCGTCACCGCCTCGCTGCCGGAGTCCCCGTCGTCGTCAGGCTGGTCGCGATGCCGGGACACCCCCTCCAGAAGGGGCGCCAAGGGGCCGCCAGCGCGCGAGGGCATCGAGGCGGCCGCGCCCACGCGCAACGGCGCTGGGCGTGACCACGGGCCGCCGGGAACGCCCAGGGCCCCAAAAAAACAGGGGGTCGTCTAAGAGTTCGCCGGGATTTTCCGGGAGAATCCGCGTCGCAAGATTGCAGCGCGCCGAGCAATCCAAAATTTATCCTACATTTTGGGTTTTCCACCCCGGGGGGGTAGACGTGTTCAACGTCACTGTAATTCCGCATGTCCTACATGCCCCCTGCCGCCGTGGCACGACCCTTGCCGTCAATCTGCGTGCCAGCGCCGCCCCTTCACTGGAGCGTGCCTCTCCGCGCCACCCTCCTTCGTTGGTTCACTTCGCGTCGCGCCCGTGCGTCAGCGCCGTCGTTCCCGCCGCACCTCCGTCGGGTTCGGCCGCACGTCTCGGACCCCGCGTCCGTGAACTGCTCGCCTCGTCTCGGCGCTGAGCGGCTGGAGACCTCGGAGGAGTGTCGCCGGCGCGAGGCTGTCGCGTCGCGGGAGCGCCAGGGCCAGCGCGGTCCCGCGTGCCGAGCGACGCCGGTCCCTGGACGGGGTGAGCGCCAGCGCGGTTGAGCGCCGCACGCTGCGCGCCCCTTCTCCAGGGCATGCTCGACTCGTTCGCCACCTACTACGCCAGCCTGGGCACTCCGCTTCCGTGTGGCTGTTCCTGCCTCGTGGCTCGGGTCCTGGACGCTCAGGGGCAGGAGATTGCCCGGGTCAGCGTCGCCCATCCCCGCGACGGCATCCTCCTTCGCCACGTGCTGGTCGATGGCGAGTTGGCCGAGCGAGACGAGCACCGGTACTTCGAGCTGCACTGCATGCGCCACCCTGGCACGGTCGTGCGCAGCGCCCAGCCGCGCGGGCGGATGACGGTGACAGACCACGAGGGGCGCGAGGTGGGCGCGCTGTACCCCGTGGCCTCCTTCCTGGATGGGCTGCTGGTCAACGACCACGTGGAGCCGGAGCGCGCACAGGAGGGCATCGGCCGCCTCCACCTCGGCTGGTACGGATGGGATGCAGACGGCCGCGAGGCGGAGTCCGCGCGATGACCGAGCGCCGGTTGATGAACCCGCCCTGTGGAGACCGCAAGCCCGTGCGCCGAATGCGGCCGCCTCGTCACCTCTCCTGGTGGTGGCGCCTGCGGTTCGTGTGGCGCTCGCTGAGGTGGAGGGCCAACCCGTGACGTCCTGCGCGTGCCCTGCCCGCCTCACGTTGGACCTGCCGTGCCCAGTGCCGCAGTGCCCGGCCGGCGTCGTTCTCCCGCGTGGTTTCCATGAGGACCCGGACGGAGCGCGCTTCGCCCGCGTGGTGGTGGGCACGCCCGCGCGGTGGGCGTGGCGGCCGTGGGTGCCAGCCGAGCCGCGCAATCCACGCGCTCCCGGATGACGCCGCCCCTTCTGTCCGGGCATGCCCCCCATGTGTCCTGAGTTCGGCGCCGCCCTCGTCCTCGCCACCGGGGCTCCGCAGGAGGTTCCGTGACGACTTCGCCCACATCACCGCCTGCTCAGTCTCCGTCGCTGGAGGGATGGCTCAACCACGGCAAGCTGGTGGCCGGCATCGTCGTCTTCACGTGCACCGTCTGCGGGAGCGCGCTCGCGGCCTACTACGGCGCCACCGCCAGGACGGACCTCGTCGAGGCCAAGGTGGACCGCGTCGCGACGCGGGTGGAGCAGGTGGCCACCTCCGTGGAAGAGCAGCGCACCGACGCGGAGCGGAAGCGACAGCAGGACCAGGAAGCCCTCAACGCCCGGCTGGGCGAGCAGGAACGCGCGCGGGCCGCCGACCATGAGGCGCTGGTGCGCCTCCAGGAGCAGCTCCGCGCCGTCGGTGACCAGACGCGCGCCATCGCCACAGACGTCCGCGTGGTGCTGGAGCGAGTCAACGCCCCGCGCCCTCGCGTGGTGCGCGAATACCCGTAGTCCCAAGGAGCCACACGTCATGCTGAAGCCCCTTATCCCCGCCAACCTCGTGGCCCTGGCGCTCGCGCTGGGTGCTGCCCTCTTCGGTGTCGGCCAGTACCTGCCCGCACCGTACGCCGCCGCCGCCTCCGCTCTCGGCAGCGTCGCCCTCTTCCTGGGTGGCCTGGGCTGGCGTGCGCCCTCGTGGTCCGCCGGAACGCCTCTGCTGCCGAAGACGCTGGTGCCGGCGGCGCTGGTGGCCTCGGGACTTCTGGAGCGGTTCGCCACCTCGCTGCCCGCGTCCGCGCAGCCGTGGGCCCTCGCCGCTGGTGGCCTGCTGGCGCTGCTTGGCGGCAAGCTGCTGCCGGAGCCCATGCAGGCCGTGGCCGCGCCTCCCGTGCTGGCCGGGGGCGTGCTGCAGCAGCCCCTGGTGGACTCGGGCCCGGTGGTGCAGGTGGCGGCCACGTGCAGCCTCGCCCAGGCGGCGCAGGAGAAGTGCCCCCCGGGCGTCGCCCCGGCCGGCGGGGAGGGGTGATGCGCTCCGCCCTCGCTACCCTGGCGCTCCTCGCCGCCGTGACGGCGGGGGCGCGCCCAC
>NZ_JBKGHJ010001049.1:0-1130 GCF_046520365.1 Corallococcus sp. 4LFB | reverse complement strand
CACCGTGCTGCTCGCCACCCGCCGCGGCGAGGCCCCGCTGTCCTACACGCGCCTGGAGGGCAGCGTGGAGTGCGCCCACTGCGGCGTGGACGCGACCACGCCGGAGACGCACCCGGAGGTGAGCGCGCACCGCCGCCGCCGCACGGTGGTGGTGGCCAGCCACGTCACGCGCACGCAGGGCTGGGTGGAGCTGCCGCAGGGCACGACGCTGGTGGTGGGCGCGGACCTCCAGGTCCAGCACCTGCCGCCCGCCTGAGGGGCGGCTACGGGCCGCCGAAGAAGGACACCTCCAGGAAGCGCACGTAGAGGTTGCAGGCGGCGTGGAAGAGGGCGCAGCCGAAAATCGTGCCGGTGCGCTCGCGCATCCAGCCGAAGAGGAGCGCGGGGAAGAACACCGCCAGCCGCCACGTCTGGAAGATGGCCAGGTGGCCCAGCGCGAAGAGGAGCGCCGTCACCCAGAAGGCGCGTCCCAGCCGAGCGCCCAGCACCACGCGCCCCTGGGGCCACGCGTCGCGCAGGCGGGCCTGGAGGTAGCCCCGGTAGAAGAACTCCTCCGGCAGGGCCACGACGAAGAGCTGATCAATCACCCACTCGCCGAAGCGCGGGGGCAGGCGCGGCTGGAAGTGGCCCTCGCCGATGATGGGCGTCAGGTGCCGCGCGAGCCCGGGGGGCAGGTGCGGCACCACCTGCACGAAGCTGGCGAAGCCCACGAAGAACAGCGGCCCCACGATGGCGGACAGGATGAGGAACAGCCGCACGTCCTCTTTCCACGCGCGCAGGCTGAGGCCGTAGTCGCGGTAGTCCTCGTCGCGCCAGCGCATGGGGATGAGCGGCAGGTAGAGGAAGCCCACCGTGGCCACCAGCTTGGGCACGCTCGTGCCGCCGGCGATGACGAACGACACGACGATGCCCAGAAAGCCCAGCGCCCAGAGGCCCATGGCCTCCTGCACCGCGCTCAGGCGGAACGGCGGCCCCGGGGGGCGGCTCATGGCGCGTCCGCCGACGCGAGCTCCGCCTTCACCGCGGACAGGGGCAGGGCGCGCGCGCCACGGCCCCGGCGCTCGACGACGACGCCGACGAGCCGGCCGTCCCCGTCATAGAGCGGGCTGCCCGGCACGAGCGTGAGGTCC
>NZ_JBKGHJ010001048.1:0-1130 GCF_046520365.1 Corallococcus sp. 4LFB | reverse complement strand
TCCGTCGGCGTCCTCGGCGCCACGTACGCGCCCGAGACTTCCACTCCTGCTTCCGACGACTCCGGCAGCGCCTTGCGGTCCACCTTGCCATTGGCCGTCAACGGCAGCGCCGCCAGCACCACGAAGGCCGACGGCACCATGTACTCCGGCACCCGCCCCTTCAGCGCCGTGCGCACCGTCGCGACGTCCAGCCCTTCGCCCGCCACGTACGCCACCAACCGCTTCGTCCCCGCCCCCTGCCCCTTCGCCACCACCACGCACTCGCGCACGCCTTCGCACTGCGCCAGCGCCGCTTCCACTTCGCCCAGCTCCACCCGGAAGCCACGCACCTTCACCTGCGTGTCCGCGCGCCCCTGGAATTCCAGCACCCCGTCCGCCCGCCACCGCGCCAAATCCCCCGTGCGGTACATGCGGCTGCCCGCGGGCCCGTACGGGTTGGGCAGGAAGGACTGCGCCGTCAGCCCCGGCTGGCTCAGGTAGCCTCGCGACAGCCCGTCACCCGCCGCGTACAACTCGCCCACCACGCCCACCGGCACCGGCTGCCACTGCCCGTCCAGCACGTACACCTGCGTGTCGCCAATGGGCCGGCCAATGGGCACCACCAGGCCCACGTCCTCCACCGCCTCCATGCGGTGGCAGGAGGTGAAGAGCGTTCCTTCCGTCGGCCCGTAGCAGGCCGTCACCGCCACGCCCAGCGTCTCCAGCGCCCGCTTCACGTGCGGCGCCGACACCACGTCGCCACCCGTCAGCAGCTGCTTCACCCCACGCAGCCCTTCCAGGTTGCCGTCCACCATCTGCGTGAAGAGGCCCGCCGTCAGGTGCAGCACCGTCACCCCGTGCCGCTTCAGCACCCCTTCCAATTCCTTCACGTCCCCCACTGGCACTGGCGGGTACACCGCCAGCTTCGCCCCACTCAGCAGCGGGCCCCACACCTCCAGCGTCGACGCGTCGAAGGACACCGGCGCCAGCAAGAGGAAGGTGTCCTCTTCCGTCCACCGGGCGTAGTTGGCCTTCAGCACCGTGCGCAGCACGCCTCCGTGCTCCGTGCACACGCCCTTCGGCTTGCCCGTGCTTCCCGACGTGAAGTCCACGTACGCGACGTTGCGGCTTCCCACGCCACTCTGCGGCGC
>NZ_JBKGHJ010001047.1:0-1132 GCF_046520365.1 Corallococcus sp. 4LFB | reverse complement strand
CAAGGCCACGCCGGCGTCCCCCCAAGGCCGACGTGAAGGCGGCGGCCAAGGCGGCGGCCAAGGCCCCCGCGGCCGGCAAGCCGGCGGCCACGACGGGCAAGACGGAGGTGACGTGGTGGGGCCACGCCGCCTTCGTGGTGAAGACGCCGGGCGGCGCGACCATCGCCATCGACCCGTGGCTCACCAACCCCAAGGCGCCGCAGGGCGCCACCTGGCCGGAGGCGGTGGACGCCATCCTCGTGACCCACGGCCACTTCGACCACGTGGGCGAGACGAAGGCCCTGGCCCAGAAGACCAACGCCAAGGTGTACGGCTGCTTCGAGCTGGTGTCGCTGCTGGGCCTGCCGGAGGCGCAGAGCATGGGCGCCAACGTGGGCGGGACGTTCACGGTGAAGGACGCCACCATCCACCTGGTGGAGGCGGTGCACTCCAGCAGCTACCAGGCGGACCCGAAGGCCGCGTCGCAGTACGCCGGCGCGCCCCTGGGCTTCGTCATCGAAATCGCCAACGGCCCCACGCTGTACCACGCCGGTGACACCGGGGCCTTCCAGTCCATGGCCCTCATCGCGGAGCAGTTCAAGCCCACCGTGGCCATGCTCCCCATTGGCGGCCACTTCACCATGGACCCCGCGCAGGCCGCCGCCGCCGTGAAGCTGCTGAAGGTGAAGTCCGTGGTGCCCATGCACTACGGCACCTTCCCCGCCCTGGCCGGGACCCCGGACGCGCTCACCACGGAGCTGAAGAAGACCCGGTCCACCACCAAGGTGGTCTCCCTGGAGCCCGGCAAGGCCACCGCGCTGTAAGGTTTTCCCGGTGGGTCGTCCCCGCGCGCGCGTCCGCCCCGGGTGGACGGGCGCGCTGTTTTTCCACCGCCCTTCAGCATCCGTTGCACAACGCCGCCGCTGGCCCGGGGCCGGGTGGCATCCCGGAAGCGACTGGGTTATTCCCACGCCTCGTGCGCTTGTCGGCGGGAACCGGCCGCGCGCGTTCGAGGGGTGTACCGGTGTCGGTGCTGGTTTTTGGAAGGGGAACCTGGTTGGCCACGCTCCTGGCGGACGTGGTCGCCGCGCATGCCCAGGCCCCCACGCCGGTCTCGTCGCCCCCGCTCCAGGAGGCCTCCTCCGGCCGCGCC
>NZ_JBKGHJ010001046.1:0-1134 GCF_046520365.1 Corallococcus sp. 4LFB | reverse complement strand
TCATGTCCAAGGAAAAGTTCGATCGCAGCCTGCCCCACGTGAACATCGGAACGATTGGGCACGTGGACCACGGCAAGACG
The DNA here is from genome assembly GCF_046520365.1 of Corallococcus sp. 4LFB. Classification (NCBI taxonomy): domain Bacteria; kingdom Pseudomonadati; phylum Myxococcota; class Myxococcia; order Myxococcales; family Myxococcaceae; genus Corallococcus; species Corallococcus sp. 4LFB. Next base: position 1,054 of record NZ_JBKGHJ010001046.1, on the reverse strand, counting down.
TCGCTGACGGCGGCCATCACGAAGGTGCTGGCGAAGACGGGCGGCGCCACGTTCCTGGCGTACGACCAGATTGACAAGGCGCCGGAAGAGCGTGAGCGCGGCATCACCATCTCCACGGCGCACGTGGAGTACAAGACGAAGAACCGCCACTACGCGCACGTCGACTGCCGGGGCACGCCGACTACGTGAAGAACATGATTACGGGCGCGGCGCAGATGGACGGCGCCATCCTGGTGGTGTCGGCGGCGGACGGCCCGATGCCCCAGACGCGCGAGCACATCCTGCTGGCGCGCCAGGTGGGCGTGCCCTACATCGTGGTCTTCCTGAACAAGGTGGACCTGCTGGATGACCCGGAGCTGCGCGAGCTGGTGGAGATGGAGGTGCGTGACCTCCTGAAGAAGTACGAGTTCCCCGGCGACACCATCCCCATCATCCCGGGCTCCGCGGTGAAGGCGCTGGAGGGTGACACCAGCGACATCGGCGAGCCGGCCATCCTGAAGCTGATGGAGGCGGTGGACAGCTACATCCCGACGCCGCAGCGCGCGACGGACAAGCCCTTCCTGATGCCGGTGGAAGACGTCTTCTCCATCGCCGGCCGTGGCACGGTGGCCACCGGCCGCGTGGAGCGCGGCATCATCAAGGTGGGCGAGGAAGTGGAAGTCGTCGGCCTGCGCGCGACGCAGAAGACGGTGGTGACGGGCGTGGAGATGTTCCGCAAGCTGCTGGACGAGGGCCGGGCGGGCGACAACATCGGCGCGCTGGTGCGTGGCCTCAAGCGCGAGGACATGGAGCGCGGCCAGGTGCTGGCCAAGCCGGGCAGCATCACGCCGCACACGAAGTTCAAGGCGCAGATTTACGTGCTGTCGAAGGAAGAGGGCGGCCGCCACACCCCGTTCTTCAAGGGGTACCGTCCGCAGTTCTACTTCCGCACCACGGACGTGACGGGCACGGTGAAGCTGCCGGACAACGTCGAGATGGTCATGCCGGGCGACAACATCGCCATCGAGGTGGAGCTCATCACCCCGGTCGCGATGGAGAAGGAGCTCCGGTTCGC
>NZ_JBKGHJ010001045.1:0-1135 GCF_046520365.1 Corallococcus sp. 4LFB | reverse complement strand
GCCACCACGCCCTGATGCAGGACCCGCACCTCGCGCCCGTCGTCGAGCGCCTGCGGGATGCGCTCATTCAAGCGTCGGGCAGCGCCCCCCGTCAGGCCACGGAGCGCTGACTTCGAGCCTGAAGTGGGGGACCCGCCGTCGCGGATCATCGCGACGGTGGGTCCGCTCGCGCGACGCACCTGAGCCATGTTTCAAAACATGCGCCACCCGGTTTCGACGGTGGCTCGCGGCCGCTTCAGGCGCGAAGCCCGGGGCCTGTCTCATCCGCCCTCAGGGAGGAGACTCCAGGAGCAGGTCCCACTCCGGAGGACATCTGGCGTCCTTCCCTCCCTGAACTCCGGGAGCCAGAACAATCCCGTAAATACCTGAATTCATTCGGATGGTTCTCCGCCGCCCTCATGACAGGGCCTCCGTAGGCGGAATAATCTCACCCGCATGGATTTGACCCACCCTCGCGCCTCTCCCGGGAGAGCGGCGCAGGGGGTCATTCCGGAATCAGCAGCAGGTCTGAGTTCTCGCGAGCGCCACCGCCCCGGGTGTCGCACGCGTTGGCGTCCCCGAGCGCGGAGTACACGAGATGAGCAACGAGCTGTCGAAGCGGATCGCCAACCTCTCACCGGAGAAGCGCGCCGAACTGCTCAAGAAGATGGCCGCGCAGAAGGCCGCCGGGGGCAACTCCGTGCAGGGCCTCATCCCGGTGCAAGACCGCTCGCGCCCGTTGCCGCTGTCCTTCGCCCAGCAGCGCCTGTGGTTCATTGATCAGCTGCAGCCCGGCAGCCCTCTCTACAACGTGCCCATGGCGGTGCGGCTGGAGGGCGCGCTGGACGTGGACGTGCTGGAGCGCGCGCTGCGCGAAGTGGTGCGCCGTCACGAAGTGCTCCGGACGACCTTCCGCGAGGACGCCGCCGGGCCCGTGCAGGTGGTGTCACCGGAGCCGGTGCTCACCCTGGAGCGCAAGGACCTCACGGGCTCATCGCAGGAAGAGGCGTGGCGGCTGGCGCGTGAAGCGGCGGCCCAGCCCTTCCACCTCGCGAAGGGCCCACTGCTGCGCGCCCTGCTGCTGACGTCGGCGCCGGCAGAGCACCTGCTCGTGGTGGTGGTGCACCACATCGTCTCCGACGGCTGGTCCATGACG
>NZ_JBKGHJ010001044.1:0-1142 GCF_046520365.1 Corallococcus sp. 4LFB | reverse complement strand
GCCAGGCCCTGGGGCGAGTGCGTGAAGACGAAGCTGAGGTCGAACTTCGCGGCCGTGCCGCCGTCCTGGCCAACGGGACGCAGGGACAGGGCATCGGCCCGTGCGCCTTCCTCCGCGCGAGGCGCGTTCTGGAGCGTGAGCATCACCTGGAAGAGAGGTGAGCGGCTCAGGTCGCGCTGGGGTTGCAGCTCCTCGACGAGCTTCTCGAAGGGAATGTCCTGGTGTGCGTATGCCCCGAGGGTGGCCTCGCGCACGCGGCCCAGCAGCTCCACGAAGGTAGGGCCGTCATCCAGGCGGGAGCGCAGCGCCAGCGTATTGATGAAGAAGCCGATGAGGCCTTCCAGCTCCGCGAAGCGGCGGCCCGCGATGGGCGAGCCGATGACGACGTCGTCCTGGCCGGAGTGGCGGGAGAGCAGCGCCTGCGTGGAAGCCAGCAGCGCCATGAAGAGCGTGGCGCCGTGCCGCTGGGCCAGCGTCTGGAGGGCCTGCGAAAGCTCCAGCGGGAGCAGGAATGGGACGGAGGCGCCGGAGAAGGACTGGACGGCGGGACGAGGGAAGTCGGTGGACAGCTCCAACGCACGCGGCGCGCCGGCCAGGTGCTGGCGCCACCAGGAGCGCTGCCGCTCCAGGGCCTCTCCCTGCAACCAGTTGCGCTGCCAGACGGCGTAGTCCGCGTACTGGAGGGGCAGTGCGGCCAGGGGTGAGCCGAGGCCCGCGGAGAAGGCGCGGTAGAGGGCGCCCAACTCGCGCACGAGGATGCCCATGGACCAACCGTCGGAGACGATGTGGTGCATCGTCACGAGCAGCACGTGGTGGTGCTCTGCGAGCCTCAGCAGCGAGGCGCGCAGCAGCGGGCCCTTCGCGAGGTCGAAGGGGCGCAGGGCTTCGGCGCCCGCGAGACGCCGGGCCTCGGCCTCGCGGGTGTCCGGGGCGAGGTGCTCCAGGTCGCTCACGTCCAGGGCGAAGTCAGCGGTGGCGTGGAAGCGTTGGACGGGTTCGCCCGCGTGCGCGTGGAAGGTGGTGCGCAGGGACTCGTGACGCTGGAGGAGTTCGCGGAAGGAGCGCTCCAGGGCTGAGAGGTCCAGCGGCCCTTCCAGGTGCAGGGCGCTCGGGATGTTGTACGTGGCCGAGCCGGGCTGGAG
>NZ_JBKGHJ010001043.1:0-1143 GCF_046520365.1 Corallococcus sp. 4LFB | reverse complement strand
TGTCCGCGGGCTCGGGCTCCCGCGCGGCGGCGGCGGGACGGGCTGCCGCGGGCACGGGCTCCTGGGCCACGGAGCGCGCCAGCTGCTCCACCATGTCCACGGACATCGACTCGTCATCCGGCGGCGGAGGCGGGGGCGGCGTGAGCGCTCCGGCCTGCTGGGCGACGGCGTCCGCAGCTGGACGAAGCGGGGCGGCAGCGGCTGGCGGTAGATGATGGAGATCCACTCGCGCACCCGCAGCTCGATGGCGACCCACAGCTCCAGCGGCTTGCCCAGGAGGAAGCCGACCTCGTCCAGCTCCTTCTTGGGCACCGGGTAGGCGCACGCCACGTGCAGCGTGTTCCCGTCCAGGGACAGGGGGACGACGCTCAGGCGCTCGGCGATCTTGGGGGGGATGAAGCTGGCGACGTCGAGGTTGGGCTCGAAGTCCACCAGGTTCACGGGCCGGAAGCCGGAGACCTCGCCCAGCATCGCGAGGACGTCCGCTTCGGTGAAGCCGCGCTCCAGGAGCGCGGTGTCCAGGTGGCCGCCCTGGGCCTGATGCAGACGCAACAACTCCCCGGCCTGCTCCTGGGTCAGGAGGGCGCGTGAGACGAGGTGCTGGGCAAGACGCGAAGGCATGAAGCCGCGGCATCTTACGGCCGCGGCCGCAAGGCACAATGAGCCGGTTTCAGCTCGGTTGGACGACGAAGGTGGACGTCAGCTTGTCATGGAGCGTCTGTCCGCGGCGGTCGAACAGCGCCATCCAGAAGCCGCCCAGGAAGAGAACGAAGGAAAGCCCGGCGAGCAGCGCCCGGAAGATGGCCCGGCCCGGGGTGGGCGCCATGCCGTGGGTATCCACCAGCCGCAGGCCCAGGAGCAAGCGTCCCAGGGTCCTGCCATTCCACAGGAAGGCCGCGACCGCGCAGTACACCGTGGCGAGCACCAGCACCAGCACCACGCCCGGCAGCAGCACGGTGTGCAGCGCGCGCAGCCAGGCGACGAACGCGTCCAGCCCGGTCAGCCCCGGCTGCGGACCCTTCACGCCCGCGACCGACGAGGCCAGGGTGATGTAGGCCGCCGCCACGGCGCTGATGGCCGCGGTGTCGACGGTGAAGGACAGCAGCCGGCGCCACAGCGAGGCGGGCCGCGCGTGGACCTCGG
>NZ_JBKGHJ010001042.1:0-1151 GCF_046520365.1 Corallococcus sp. 4LFB | reverse complement strand
CGCGCGGTGATGCGGCCGCTGTCCGCGGGCCTGGCGTTCGCGGTGGCCGGCGCGGTGGCCTTCTTCGTCCTCTTCCCGCGCCTCAACTGGGCCATGGTGGGGCCGCGCTCGGCGCCGGGCCTGGGCGCGGTGAGCAGCGCGGGCTACTCCAACACCGTGCGGCTGGGCGGCGCGGGCACCATCAAGGGCAACCCGCGCGTGGTGCTGCGCGCCACGCTCACGCCGGATCCGGAGCGCGACGCGCTGGACGCCTACTGGGTGGGCCGCACCTACGACACCTTCGACGGCATCGAGTGGGCGAACGTCGTCGGCGCGAAGCAGACCGAGCGGCAGATCACCCTGCGCCCCGCCAGCGACACGCTCCTGCACCAGCGCATCGAGCTGCTGCCCGCGTACGGCGCCCGCACGCTGATTGCCCTGGAGATGCCCTCGCGGCTGGGCAACGCCATGGCCCACACGCCCACCGGCACCCGGAGCAGCCCCGTGCAGCTCCAGGGCGGCGGCGAGGTGCGCTTCACCATCGCCGCGCCCTCGTACACCTACGAGGCCTACAGCCTGCCCCCGGAGGCGAGGACGGGCATGTCCGCCGGCCTGGTCCAGGCGGAGCGCGACCAGCTCTTGGCGGTGCCGGAGCACCTGGATCCGCGCGTGGCCCGGCTCGCGGCGCAGGTGCTCCAGGGGGAGAAGGAGCCGCTGGCCGCGGCGCGCAAGCTCGCGGCCTTCCTGCAGCGGGACTACGCGTACACGCTGGAGCAGGCAGGCACCCCGGAGGATCCGCTGGCGGACTTCCTCTTCGTGCGCAAGGCGGGGCACTGCGAGCACTTCGCCACCGCGCTCACGCTGATGCTGCGCACGCAGGGCATCGGGGCGCGGCTCGCCACGGGCTTCTACGGCGGCACGCGCGTGGACGGCGGCTACCTGGTGCGCGCGGGGGACGCGCACGCGTGGACGCACGTGCTCGTGCCGGAGCGGGGCTTCGTCACCGTGGACGCGACGCCGCCGTCGAACCGCACGAGCCAGGGCTCCGTGCTGCTGGAGAAGCTGCTCGCCTTCTATGAAGCGGTGGAGGCGCGCTGGCGCAACTCCGTCGTCGACTACTCCTTCCGCGACCAGTTCGCGCTGGCGAGCGCCCTGGTCCGCCCGCCGCGCCG
>NZ_JBKGHJ010001041.1:0-1152 GCF_046520365.1 Corallococcus sp. 4LFB | reverse complement strand
CCCGTGCCGCGCGAACCCATGCCGCCCACGCCGTGCGCGTCACCCATGGCCGCGCCGCCCTTGAGGCCGCCCAGCGAGTTGTTGATGCCGGTGCCGATGCCGCCCGGACCGAACACGTCCGACGCGCCACCCTTCATGCCCTTGAGCGCGCCCAGGAGGCCCACCTTGCCCACCACCTGGCGGTCCTTCTCCTTCTTGCTCTTGTCCACCACCGGGGTGCCCGGCTTGGAGGGCGCGGCCTCCTCCTGCTTCGCCTCCTGCTTGCCGAACTTGCCCTCTTCGTCCTTCGCCTTGGCCCCCTCCTCCGCGCCGGAGAGCTGGAGCTTCTTCGCCTCCACCTTCTTCTCCGGGGCGATGAGGAACTTGGCCACGCGCTGCTGGGACTCGAAGACGTCGTCCGCGGACTTCGTCTCCGTGTGCGGCGTCAGCAGCATCGCGGCGACGAACGCCGCCGCGGCGAGGATGCAGATGGCGGCGATCTTGAAGAAGCTGAAGTCGCGGTCGGACAGCGACGTCGCCAGGATGGCCGGCGACGGCTTCACGTAGCGCATCACGAACGCCACCGTGCCCAGCGACACCTCCGCCCGGTCATGCAGGCCCAGGCTGAAGAGCTGCTCCTGGTCCGGCGTGGCGGTGTTGAGCTGGCCCGCGGCGCGCAGCGCGTCCTTCGTGCGCACGTCGCCGTTGTTGGTGACGAACACGCCGGAGCCCGCCGGCGCGCGCAGCTCCAGCTTGTCGCCCTTGCTCACCGCCAGCACGTGGCGCTTGCCCACCTGCGGCGAGTACACGGTGAAGGTGTTCCTGGCCCCCTCGCCGATGGTGACCGGCGCGCCATCCTTGAAGTGCTGGACCTCCAGCATCTGGTCGCCCCAGAGCATGGAGACCTGCAGCACCTTCGCGTCAGGCGTCGGCTGCGCGTCCCTGGGCAGCGGCTCCTGCAGGTGCGGCGGAGGCTGCGGCTTGCGGGCCGTCGCCGCCTGGGGAGGCGTGGCCTTGCGCGCCGCCACCGGAGGCGCCGGAGGACCGAACACCGGGGTGGACGTCACGTTCGTGGACACCTGCGCGCCCATCGCGCCCGCCGGAGCGGAGCGCGGCGTGCCCACCGTGCCCACCACGTTGGCCGCGGGCGCGGCGTTCATCGCGGGCCCGCGG
>NZ_JBKGHJ010001040.1:0-1155 GCF_046520365.1 Corallococcus sp. 4LFB | reverse complement strand
GGACGTTCACGTTGTCCGTGAGGTCCTTCCACACGCCGGACACGCCCTTCACGTCCGCCTGACCGCCCAGCTTGCCGTCCGTGCCCACTTCCTTCGCGACGCGCGTCACTTCCGCGGCGAACGCGCGGAGCTGGTCCACCATCGTGTTGATGGTGCTCTTGAGCTCCAGCACCTCGCCCTTCGCGTCGACGGTGATCTTCTTGGACAGGTCGCCGTTCGCGACCGCCGTCGTGACCTCCGCGATGTTTCGCACCTGGGCCGTGAGGTTGTTGGCCAGCAGGTTCACGTTGTTGGTGAGGTCCTTCCACGTCCCGGCCACGCCCGGCACTTCCGCCTGGGCGCCCAGCTTGCCCTCCACGCCCACCGTGCGCGCGACGTCCGTCACCTGCTGCGCGAAGACGGACAGCGTCTGCGTCATCGCGTTGATGGTGTCCGCGAGCGCCGCGATTTCACCCTTGGCCTCCATCACCAGCTTCTGGGACAGGTCGCCGTCGGCCACCGCCGTCACCACCTTGACGATGCCGCGCACCTGGGTGGTGAGGTTGAAGGCCATGCTGTTCACGTTGTCCGTGAGGTCCTTCCACACGCCGGACACGCCCTTCACGTCCGCCTGACCGCCCAGCTTGCCGTCCGTGCCCACTTCCTTCGCGACGCGCGTCACTTCCGCGGCGAACGCGCGGAGCTGGTCCACCATCGTGTTGATGGTGCTCTTGAGCTCCAGCACCTCGCCCTTCGCGTCGACGGTGATCTTCCGGGACAGGTCGCCCTTCGCGACCGCCGTCGTCACCTCGGCGATGTTACGGACCTGGTCCGTCAGGTTGTTCGCCAGGAGGTTCACGTTGTTCGTGAGGTCCTTCCAGGTGCCCGCGACGCCCGGCACCACGGCCTGGGCGCCCAGCTTGCCTTCCACGCCCACCGTGCGCGCGACGTCCGTCACCTGCTGCGCGAAGATGGAGAGCGTCTGGGTCATCGCGTTGATGGTGTCCGCGAGCTCCGCCACCTCGCCCTTGGCCTCCATCTTCAGGCGCTGGGTGAGGTCGCCGTTGGCGACCGCGGTCACGACCTTGGCGATGCCTCGCACCTGCGTGGTGAGGTTGGACGCCATGAAGTTCACGTTGTCCGTGAGGTCCTTCCACGTCCCGGACACGCCCTTCA
>NZ_JBKGHJ010000103.1:0-19658 GCF_046520365.1 Corallococcus sp. 4LFB | reverse complement strand
CCTGCGGCTGGGGACGCGCCGCCGCCTCGGTTCCTCCCCCGGCGCGGCGCCAGGGCCAGCGCCAGCGCCACCGGCGCCAGCAACACGGTGGACTGCACGAACCGCAGGTCCGGGTTGGGCGTCACCAGCAGCCACGAGACCGCGTTGAGCAGCGGGGCCAGGAGCATCCACAGCGGGGACAGGCCGCGCTGGCGCCACAGGGCCACGAGCACGCCCGCCACCAGCAGGTACAGCGACGGCCCCGGCTGCCACACGGCCACGCGCCATACGCCTTCCGAGTAGTAGGTGCGGAGGATGAAGTCCTCGTAGCGCGCCTGCCACCGGGCCTGCCAGGTGCGCGTCCTCACGCCCACGCGGTTGGGATCCACCGCCCGGCCACCGCCGTTGAAGGGCCCCACGTAGAGGTTCGACGTCAGGGCCCAAGTGTAGCGCGACACGCAGAGCTGGTGCGCCAGCAGCTGCTGGGGATGCGCGCGCGCGAAGCGCCACAGCACCCCCGCCAGCCCCACGCCCCGGCCCACCAGCCGCTCCTGGTGGCCGAGCAGCGGCGAGGAGCCGAAGATGAGCCGCCCCACGTTGTCGCAGTCGTAGCGCTCGCGCCAGTCCGCCAGGGGCATGATCTGCTCCAGCAGCTTCGCGTCCTCGGGCGTCAGGTCCGGCGCGCGCGCCGCGAGCCCCAGCCGGTGGATGACCCACACCTGCGGGAGCATGGGCGGCGTGGGCTGGACGTCCATCCACACGTACATCGGCCCGCGGACGAACACCGTGACGCCCACCGCGACGGCCGCGAACGTCGCCCGCGCGCGCCAGTCCCCGTAGCGCCACAGGCCCACCGCCAGCAGCGGCAGGCCCACGAGGGGGCCGTTGTGGCGCAGCAGGCACAGCGACGCCACGCACAGCCCCAGCTTCACCGCGCCGCCCACGCCCAGGCGCCCGGTGCGCTCCGCGCGCAGCAACAGCAGCACCGACGCCAGGCACATCTGCGCGAACGCCGTGTCCTTCCACACCGCGATGACGTTGAGGCCCACCGTGGGCGACAGCGCCAGCCACGCGGCCGTGCCCCAGCGGGCCCACGCCGGCACCCGCCAGTGCTCCAGCTCCTCCAGCACCTTGCCCAGCAGGACCGCGAACATCACCACCTGGAGCCCGGTCATGCCGCCCAGCGAACCGGTGGGCGCGGTCAGCACGCCCATCCACCACGTGTGGAAGGCCGGGTGCCAGTCCACGTACTGCCCCGTCAGCACCTGCTCCCACTGCGCCATCGGGTCGTAGGACACGAGCCCCGGGAAGAACAGCGCCCAGGTGAGGCCCCAGGTGAGCAGCGGCCCCAGCGCGTACTTCGCCCAGCCCCAGCGCCGCCGGCCGAAGTCCGCCACGCGGCCCCGGCCCCAGCGCGTCTCCAGCACCAGCCACAGCAGCCCCCACGTGAGCAGCACCTGGTACACGTCCACGCGCTCCAGGGCCCACAGGCCCGGTGAGAGCCGGGGCACCCGCACGTGCACTCCGCCCTCGAAGCCCTCCTGCGTGAACGGCTGCGCGGGGTGCGCGTCTCCCCAGAGGGGCGGCGAGCGCTGGGACACCCAGGTGACCTGCGTGAGCGTCGCGGGCACGCCTTGCAGGCGCAGCTCCGCGGAGCGCGCGTCGCGGGGCAGCGGGATGCGCAGCTCCTGCTGTCCCTCCGGGATGCCGTCACCCGTCACCGGCGACACGTCCTCGGGCGACAGCTCACGGGCCCTCGGCGGGTGCATGCCCCGCTGGAACGTCACGCTCCCCGTCACCGGCCAGCCCACGGTGGGGAAGCGCAGGCGCAGCTCCCGGTCCGGGCCCAGCTGGTACTTGAAGAGCGGCCACAGCGCGAGCGCCACGCACAACGCGAGCCCCAGCCGCCAGGCCCCTACCCGTTTCATGTCCATCACTCCCCCCGCCGCTCCAGCCTATCGCGCTTCGACAGGGGCCGCGCCCCCGGGCTCACTTCCGCGCCGCAGCCGGGGCGCCAGCGCGAGCGCGAGCAGCAGCGGGGCCAGCAGCACCGTGGGGAAGAGGAAGCGCAGGTCCGGGTTCGGCGACAGCAGGAGCCACGCGAGCGTGTTGAGCACCGCGGTCATCACCGCCAGCAGCGCGCCCAGGCTGCGCTGCCGCCAGAGCACCACGACCAGCCCCAGCACGAACGCGTACAGCGACGAGGAGGGCTGCCACACCAGGGTGCGCAGCAGGCCGTGCTTGCCGTACGAGTCGAAGATGACGTGCTCGTAGAGGTTCTGCGCCGGGGTGAACCACGAGTGGGGCCGCACGCCCACCTGGTTCGGGTCCACGGTGTTGCCGCCGCCGTTGAAGGGCCCGATGTAGAGGTCCCCCTCGGGCGCCCAGACATAGCGCGTGACGCACACCTGCTGCTCCCACACCTGCTCCGGGTGCCGCTTCGCGTAGCGCCACGCGATGTCCGCCAGCTCCAGCGTCCGCCCCGCCAGCTTCTCCCGCTGAAGGGGCGAGCCGAAGACGAGCGGCCCCACGGAGAGGCAGGCGTAGCGCTTGCGCCACTGCTCCAGCGACATCAGCTCCTCGAGCACGCGGGCGTCCTCGGGCGGCAGCTGGGGGTCCTTCGCCACGGCGCCCAGCCGGTGCACGAGCAGCACCTGCTTGAGCACCGGCGGCGCGGGCGCCACGTTCGCCAGCGCGTAGCCGGGGCCGCGCACCATGAACGTGAGCAGCACCATCACGGACACCATCGTGCCGCGCGCGCGCCGGTCTCCGTAGCGCCACAGGCAGAGCACGAGGACGGGCACGCTCAGGGCCGGCCCGTTGTGGCGCAGCAGCGTGATGCACGCGAGGCACGCGCCCAGCCACGCCGCGTCCGCCACGCGCAGGCCGCCCCGGCGCTCCGCCCGCAGCACGAGCAGCATCACCGCCAGGCACATCAGCGTGAACGGCGCGTCCTTCCAGGCCGCGATGACGTTGCTGCCCACCGCGGGCGACAGGGTGACCCACGCCACCACGCCCCACCGCGCCCACGCGGGCACCCGCCAGTGCCCCAGCTCCTCCAGCACCTTGCCCAGCACCGTGGCGAACAGCACCGCCTGGAGCGCGCCCACGGGCGCCAGCGAGCCGAAGGGCCCGCCCACCAGCCACAGCCAGAAGGTGTGGAACGCCGGGTGCCAGTCCTCCAGACGGCCCGTCTGGAGCTGCTCCCACTGCACCAGCGGATCATACGAGATGATCCCCGGAAAGAAGATGAGCCACCACGCGCCCCACGACAGCAGCGGCAACAGCGCGTAGCGCGCCCAGCCGGACTGCCGCCGCGCGAACGCCGCCGCCCTGCCCTGCCCCCAGCGCGCCTCCAGCACGAGCCAGAAGAGGGCCCACACCGTCACGGCGAAGAGCACGTCCGCCACGTCCACGTTCCAGAACCCGGGCCGCAGCCGCGCCACGCTCACCGTGCGGGAGCCGTCCGGGTTGACGTGCTGTTCGAAGGGCAGCGCGCGCACGCCGGGGCCGCTCACCACGGCCCCGCGCAGCGGGAACCACGTCACCTGCTCCACGGTGAGGTCGGCCAGCGGCCGCAGCGTCACCTCCGCGGACCGCGCGTCCCGGGGCAGCTGGACGCGCACCTCCTGCTGCCCCTCCGGGATGCCGTCGCCCAGCACCTGCTCGACCTCCACCGGCGTGAGCGGCCGAAGCACCGGCGGCGCGTCCTTCTCCACCGTGAAGGACACCTGGCCCGCCAGGGGCCAGCCCGCGGCGGGGAAGCGCACGCGCAGCTCGTTCGCGGGGCCCAGGTGCAGCTTGAACGCGGGCCACAGCGCGAGCATCGCCGCCAGCGCGACGAGCGCAAGCCGGGACGCGGGGACGCCCCGCCGCGAGGCAGCGGGAGGGGCTGCCTCGGGGACGGACGGAGCACCACCCCCCGGGGAGACGGGGGACGGGACGGCGGGCGCTTCCGCGGCCATGGGCGGTTTCCTTCTCTAGCTTCCGGTCGCGGCGGACGCGGACTGCCGCAGCAGGGGAGCCTCCGACAGGAACTTCAGCTCCGGGTGCTTCTCCTCGGCGTGCTGGAGCGCCCAGTCGTCGCGGAAGAGCACCAGGGGCAGCCCGTCGCGGTCCTGCACCGTCTGGCGGTTGCCTTCCCAGTCGAACGACTTCGGGTCGAAGTTCTGCCCCACCACCCAGCGGGCGTGGCTGAAGGGCAGCCGGTCCAGCGCGATCTTCGCGCCGTACTCGTGCTCCAGGCGGTACTGGAGCACCTCGAACTGGAGCGCGCCCACCACGCCGACGATGGGGTCCTTCATGCCCATGGCCAGCTGCTGGAAGATCTGCACGGTGCCCTCTTCCGACAGCTGCTCCAGCCCCTTCTCCATCTGCTTGCGGCGCAGCGGATCCTTGGAGCGCACCACCGCGAAGAACTCCGGGCTGAAGCGCGGCACGCCCTCGAAGAGGACCTCCTGGTTGCCCTCCGCCAGCGAGTCGCCGATGCGGTACTGCCCCGGGTCGAACAGGCCGATGACGTCCCCCGGCCACGCGTCTTCGATGGACGTGCGCTCCGCGGCCATGAACTGGCTGGGCTTCGCGAGCCGCACCTCCTTGCCCAGCCGCGAGTGGTACGCGTTCATGCCCTTGACGTAGCGGCCGGACACCACGCGCATGAACGCGATGCGGTCGCGGTGCGCGGGGTCCATGTTCGCTTGAATCTTGAAGACGAAGCCCGCGAACTTGGGGTTCGTCGGCTCGCGCGGGCCCTGCGTGGTGGGGCGCGACGTGGGCGCGGGCGCCAGGTCCAGGAACGCGTCCAGGAAGGGCCGCACGCCGAAGTTCGTCATCGCGCTGCCGAAGAACATGGGCGTCAGCTGCCCCGCATCGGACTTCTCCCGCGTGAAGGCGTCGCCGCCGATGTCCAGCAGCTCGATGTCCTCGTGGAGCTTCTCCAGCTCCGCGTCGGTGAGCACCGACTTGATCTCCGGCGAGTCGATGGACACCGAGCGCTCCGACACCTCCGACTCGCCGTGCGAGCCCTCCGCGGAGAACACGTGCACCACGCGCGCCTCCCGGTCGTAGACGCCCCGGAACTCCGGCCCCATGCCGATGGGCCAGTTCATCGGGTACGAGCGGATGCCGAGCACCTGCTCCAGCTCGTTCATCAGCTCCAGCGGCTCACGGCCGTAGCGGTCCAGCTTGTTGACGAAGGTGAAGATGGGGATGCCGCGCATGCGGCACACCTTGAAGAGCTTCTTCGTCTGCGGCTCGACGCCCTTCGCCGCGTCGATGAGCATCACCGCCGCGTCCGCCGCGGAGAGCGTGCGGTAGGTGTCCTCGGAGAAGTCCTGGTGGCCCGGGGTGTCCAGCAGGTTGACCGCGTGGTCGCGGTAGACGAACTGGAGCACGGAGGACGTCACGGAGATGCCGCGCTCCTTCTCCAGCTCCATCCAGTCGCTGGTCGCGTGCCGCCGCGCCCGCTTGGCCTTCACGCTGCCGGCCAGGTGGATGGCGCCGCCGTAGAGCAGCAGCTTCTCCGTCAGGGTTGTCTTTCCCGCGTCGGGGTGGGAGATGATGGCGAAGGTCCGTCGCCGGGCGACCTCCCTCTCGAGCTCGTTGGCCATGATCCGAGGGCAACTATCACGGGCGGTCGTTCCTTGCAGCTTCGCAAGCAGCGCCTGGAGGTCCGGCCGGGCTCCGGCCCTCCGGGGCAGCCCCTCCTCCCGCCCACACCGGAGCCACGCCATGCAGCGCATCCTCCATGCCACGGGCACCCCCTGGGAGCCCCGCGTGGGCTACTCGCGGGCGGTGCGCGCGGGCCCCTTCGTGTCCGTCTCCGGCACCACCGCCACGGACGCGGCCGGCCAGCTCGTGGGTGAAGGGGACGCGTACCGGCAGGCGGCCCAGGCGCTCGCCAACATCCGCGCCGCGCTGGAGGCGGTGGGCGCCCGGGTGGAGGACGTGGTGCGCACGCGCATGTACGTCACCGACATCTCCCGCTGGGAGGAGGTGGGCCGCGCCCACGGTGAGGTGTTCGCGGCCATCCGCCCCGCCACCTCCATGGTGGAGGTGAAGGCGCTCATCGACCCGCGGATGCTGGTGGAGATTGAAGCGGACGCGGTGGTGGCGTCCGCCCTGCCCTGACGGCCTAGAACCCGGCCGTGACGTCCGCGGGCACGTCCTCCGGCGCGCCGGGGTTGCCGGGCTCGGGCGTCACGGCGTCGCCGGTGCCCTCGGGGGGAGCCACGTCGCCGCGCAGCTCCACCGCGGGGCAGTCCTGGAAGGTGCCCACGCGGCTGCCCGGCACCTCCGTGCAGGACGCCGGGCCGCTCGTGTCCGAGCACTGGAAGAGGACGCGGAAGAGCTCCTTCTCCTGCGCGTTCCAGCAGGCGCTGCCCACGTAGTAGGTGTTCGCCGCGATGTCGCCGCCCCAGGCGCGCACGTCCACGCGGCCGCCGGTGCCGGGGAGGTGGCGCACGGACGAGAGCACCTTCTCCTTCGCGGCCGTCGCGGTGCTGGGGAGGTTGTACGGGGCGAGCACGCGCACGCGGGTGACGCCGGTGGCCTGGAGCTTGTGGCCCACGAAGGCGCCGGTGACGGCCTCGTGCACGGCGGGGTTCGGGGTGAAGTCCGCCAGCCGGTACGCCAGCGACTTGCTGCCCTGCCCGAAGTGGGCGAACGACATCATCAGCTTGCCCTGGCCCGCGAAGGACGGGGCCACCGCCTTCAGGTTGTCCAGGGAGAGGGCCAGCGTGCCCCGGCCGCGGTGCGCCTCGCCGTCGCGCTTGAGCGCCCCCGCGGCGACGAGCTTGTAGGCCACGTCGTCGGTGCTGTTCAGCGGACGGGCCTCCAGCTTCCACTGGTAGCGCCCGCCCGCGCCCTTGCGGACGGAGAGCTTGAAGGTGGCGTTGGCGCGGTCGGTGGGGCCGTACACCAGCACGCCGCCCGTCTGAGCGCTGGCGGACTGCTTCACCAGGTCCGCGATGGCACCAGCGCCTGCCGGAGCGCGTCGTTGAGCGCCTTCACCTGCAGGCGGGCGCCCTCCAGCATCGCGGCGCCCTGCCCGTCGAGCGAGGCCTCCACCTGCATCAGGTCCTGGGCCACCAGCGCGGCGCCGTCCTGCGCGGGCGCGTCCGTGTTGATCTCCAGCGACGTGCCCGCGAAGTCCGGCAGGGACTCCACCGCCTCCTGATCATCCACGCCGCCGCACGCCGTCAAGAGCACCAGGGCCGCACCCACCGCCATCGTCTTGTTCGTGTTGTTCTTGCGCATTGTCATCCTCCCTTCCCTTCCAACCCGGCGGGCGCGGCGCGGTTGCGGGGCGGGGAATTTTTTCCCGCGCGGCCCACCGTGTGCGCGGGTGTCGGCCCGCGGGGTGGCCGTCCTCCGTGGAGGGGCCTACCTTCCAGGTACCATGGGCGTCGAATGGAAGAACAACATCGACATCGCGGATGCGCTGGAGCGGGTGGCGGACCTGCTGGACACGCAGGACGCGATGCCCTTCCGCGTGGGGGCCTACCGCAAGGCGGCGGCGACCCTCGCGAACTGGCCGGACTCCGTGGCGGGGCTGCTGGCGGAGCAGGGTGAAGCGGGCCTGAAGGCGCTGCCCGGCGTGGGCAAGAGCATCGCGGCGACGGTCGCGGAGCTGGTGCGCACGGGACACATCGGGCTGCTCGAGCGGCTGGAGGGTGAGGCGTCCCCCGAGGGCCTGCTCGCCAGCGTGCCCGGCATTGGCCCGGAGCTGGCGAAGCGCATCCACGAGGAGCTGGGCATCACGACGCTGGAGGCGCTGGAGCTGGCCTCGCACGACGGGCGGCTGGAGCGGGTGGAGGGCTTCGGGCCTCGGCGCGCGGAGCAGGTGCGCGAGGTGCTGGCGGCGCGGCTGGGCGCAACCGGCGGGAGCGTGAGCGAGCGCGGTCCCATGGCGCGGAGGACGGGCCGCGGCCGTCGGTGGCGCTGCTGCTGAAGGTGGACGCGGACTACCGGCGCAGGGCGGAGGCCGGGGAGCTGCGCCGCATCGCCCCCAAGCGCTTCAACCCGTCCGGGGAGGCCTGGCTGCCGGTGATGCGCGAGCACGTGGACGACTGGAACTTCCGCGCCCTGTTCTCCAACACGGCGCTGGCGCACCAGCAGAACGCCACGGCTGACTGGGTGGTCCTCTACTACGACCAGGACGACGTCGAAGGCCAGTCCACCGTGGTGACCTCCCACGTCGGGCCGCTCAATGGCAGACGCGTGGTGCGCGGGCGTGAGGAGGAATGTCTCGCGTACTACGCCCGCGAGGACGCGGCGCACGAAGCGCCCCACGCGGGGGCCTGAAGCGGAGACGACACGGGGCAGGCAGCGCGCCCGCCCCATGCCAGTCGCCGCCTCAGGGGCTCAAGGCGCCGGGGAGTACACGTCGACGCCCACGCGCGCGCCGCCGCTCCCGCTGCCGCCCGCGACGAGCACGCGGCCCGAGGGCAGCAGGGCCAGCCCGTGGTGCGTGTTGCGCGTGGACAGGGTGCCCGCGACCGTCCAGGCGTTCATCGCCGCGTCATACACCTCCGCGGAGTCGAGCACGCCCAGCCCCCGAGCCGCCCTCCCCCGTCACCACCAGCACGCGTCCCGAGGGCAGCACCGTGGCGTGCGGCAGGTAGCGCGGCAGGCTCATCGGGGCCACGGTCTTCCAGGTGCCGCGCGCCACGTCGTACAGCTCCGCGGAGCGCAGCGGTCCATCCACGCCCCAGCCGCCCGCCACCAGCACCTGGCTGCCATTGCCCAGCGGCACCGCGATGTGGCCGTAGCGCGCCACCGCCATGGACCCCGTGAGCCGCCACGTCCCCGTGGACGGATTGAACAGCTCCGCGCTCGCGGTGATGGGGTCCGTCCCGGTCGGAGCTGCCGCCCATCACCAGCACCTCGCCCGAAGGCAGCCGCACCGCCGCGTGGTACGTGCGCGCGTGCCCCATGGCGCTCGTGGGGCTCCACGTCCCCGTGGACGGGTTGAACAGCTCCGCGCTCGCGAGCGTGGAGGACGTGCTCGCGCCCGACGCGCCGCCCGTCACCAGCACCTTGCCGGAGGCCAGCAGCGTCGCGGTGTGGCGGGCCCGCCCCGTCCCCAGGTCCCCCACCGGCGTCCAGGTCCCGGTGGCGGGCGCGTACACCTCCGTGGCGGACAGCCAGGTGGAGGCATCCCGCTGCCCGCCGCTCACCAGCACGCGGCCGTCACCCAGGGGCGTGGCGGAGTGCAGGAAGCGCGCGGTGCCCAGCGCGGCGGTGTCCCGCCAGGTGTTCGTCGCCTCGTCGTACAGCACCGCGCTGGACAGCGCGCCGGCCGAGGACGCACCGCCCGCCACCAGCACGTCGCCCGTGTCCAGCCGGGTGGTGCTGAGCTGCGAGCGCGCGGTGCTCAGGCTCGCGGCCGTGCTCCACGGCGGGACGGCCGGACGGTAGCGCTCCGCGGAGGCATTGCGCGAACCCACCTGGGACACGCCGCCCAGTACGAGCACGTCTCCGGACGGCAGCAGCGTGGCGGCGTGACTGATGCGGCGCGTGGCCATCGTCGCCGTCTCCGCCCAGGTCCCGGTGGCCGGGCTGTAGAGCGCGGCGCGGTCCAGGTAGGGCTGACCGCCGGTGGAGCCGCCCGTCACCAGCACCTGCCGTCCGGCAGCAGCGTCGCCGTGTGGAAGACGCAGAGGGACGGCAGCAGGCCCTGGGACGTCCAGGTGCCGGTGCCCGGGTCGAACAGCTCGGAGGTGTCCGTGGCGAGGCTGCCCGCGAAGCCGCCCGCCACCAGCACCTGCCCGGACAGCAGCAGCGTCGCCGTGTGGCCCATGCGCTGCGTGGTCATGGAGCCCACCGGGGTCCACTCGCCCGTCATGGCGTCGTAGCGCTCCGCCGTCGCGAGCACGGTCCCGTTCGCGCTGTCCCGGCCGCCCGTCACCAGCACCTGTCCGTCCGGCAGCAGCGTCGCGGTGTGGCCCAGCCGGGCCGCGCCCATGCGGCCGGTGGCCGCCCAGGTGCCCGTCGCGGGTGAGTACAGGAGCGCGCTGGACAGCGCGTTGCCGGAGCCGCTGTCACCGCCCACCACCAGCACCCGGCCGTCGGGGAGCAGCGTCGCGGTGTGCTGGGAGCGCGGCACGTCCAGCCCCGTCACGGCGGACCAGCCGTTGGTGTCCGGGTCGAACAGCTCCGCGCCGCCCGCGGCCAGCACGGAGGCGCCTCCGCCCACCACCAGCACCTTGCCGGAGGCCAGCAGCGTGGCCGTGTGGCGCTGGCGGCTGGTGGCCATGGCGCCCAGCGAGAACCAGCGGCCGGTGCGCGGATCATACAGCTCCGCCGCGGACGTGCCCCCGCCCGCGACGAGCACGTAGCCATTGCGCAGCGGGGTCGCGGTGGCGTCCACGCGCACGGAGGCCATGGTGCCGGCGCTGCTCCACGAGGACGTGTCGAGGCGCGAGGAGGAGGAGAGAGGAGCGTCAAGGAAAGACGGTGCTTCGGGGGCGCAGGCCAGCGCGGACGCGAGCGCGAGCGCGGCCAGCTGGCCGTGAAAACGGATACGGGTCATCAGGGGGAAGGTCCTTCACTTCATGGGGGATGCGACTTTCGCCGCAGGGGGGCGGCCCATTAACCCAGACGGACGCAAGACACCACAGCGGAATTCCTCTCAGCCCGACCTCACGGGTAGAATCGTCATTCATGCGAATGCTCACCGCCGCGGCGCTGGCTTCCTTCCTGTGGGGCTGCGGCGCGACCCAGCCTGTCGTCCCCACCCACTACCGCTCCCACTCCGCCCGGGAGCAGGGGGACTCCAGGGTCGGCGAATACATCTCCTCCGAGTGGTCGCTCCAGACGGCCTCGTACTGGATTGAAGGGCCGGAGGGGCTGGTCCTCATCGACACGCAATTGCTGCCCTCCGCGCTGCGCAAGGAGCTGGCCTTCGCGAAGCAGGTCACCGGCAAGGAGCCGAAGCTCGCCATCGTCCTCCACGCGAACCCGGAGAGCTTCAACGGCACGGCCCTGCTCAAGGAGCTGGGCGTCCCGGTCGTCACCTCCGGCCCGGTGCTCGCCCGCATCCCCGCGGTCCACGAGAAGTGGGCGCCCGACCTCTTCAAGCTGTACTGGAACGGCCGCTATCCCCGCACGCTCGTGCTCGCGGACAGCTTCGGCGACAGCACCCGCGAGTTGAGCGCGGCCGGCCTCACGCTGAAGGTCCACGTCCTGGGCGCGGGCTCCAGCGCGGCCCACGTCGTCGTGGAGTGGGAGGGCCACCTGTTCACCGGCGACCTCGTGGCCCGGGACACCCACAACTGGTTCGAGGGCGGCGACACCACCGGATGGCTCCAGCGGCTGGAGGAGCTGCGCGCCCTGAAGCCGCAGTGGATCCACCCGGGACGCGGCCTCCCCGGCGGCCCGGAGCTGCTGGACGCGCAGGCCGCCTACGTCCAGGCCGTGCGGGAGGAGGTGTCCCGCGAGCGGCACGCGGAGCACCCCAGCAGCGACCCGCTGGCGGCGGTGGAGGCGAAGCTGAAGGAGCGCTACCCCGGCTACGCCTCCGCGAAGCTCCTGCCCTACGTGGTGCGCGCGGAGTGGGCCCGGCAGGCGCCCCGGCCCTGAGGCTTCAGCTGCTCGCGGACGTGTAGTGGCGGATGGACATCCGCCACACCCACCGAGCCACCGAAGCGAAAGCCACCGCGCCCACCACCGCGCCCACCAGCCAGGTCCACGGCAGCCGGCCCAGCAGCGCGAGCGCGGGGAAGGTGGTCATCAGCGCCAGCGGGATGATGAAGGTGAAGACCCACGCCAGCGAGCCCCGGAACACCGCGGACGGCCAGCGGGCCGCGTCGAAGATGGACGTGAACAGGTACGTGAGGTTGTCCACCTTCACCACGAAGAAGGCCGCGCTCACCACGAGGATCCACATCGAGTAGAGGAGGAGCATGCTCGTCCCGAGCAGCACCAGCGACGCGAAGATGCCCGGCAAGGACGGCCAGCGCCCCAGCGACACGAACGCGTAGACGAACAGCCCCACGCCGGACAGCACGTTCACCGCGCGCCACGGCAGGAAGCGCTGCGTGGACACCAGGAACTGCGCGTCCGCGGGCTTGAGCAGCACGAAGTCCAGCGTGCCCTTGCGGATGTGCTCCACCATGCCCGTGAGGCTGGGGCTGATGGCGCCCTCCAGCACGCCCTGGAGCAGCGTGAACCAGCCCACCACCAGCAGCGACTCCTGGAACGTCCACCCCTCGATGCTGGGCCGCGCGTTGAAGACGACGAACAGCGGCGCCAGCGCGGTGAACGTCCACGCCAGCGACGTCAGCCCCTCCGCCAGGAAGTCCGCGCGGTACTGCAACGCCAGCAGCCCGGAGGCCTTCAGCTGCACGCCCAGGAGGCGCAGGTAGCGCTTCGCGTTCACCACCGCCCTACCCTCCGAACGCCGCGAAGCGCGCCAGGCCCCGCCGCCAGACGGCCATGGACACCACGCCCAGGCCCACCACCCACGCCCACTGCGCCCCGAGCAGCCGCCACGCCTCCTTCGCCGCGTGCGCCCCCGTCATCAGCTCCACCGGCAGGCCCATCTGGTAGCGGAACGGCAGCCACTCGATGACGGTGCGCACCCCGGCGGGGAAGAACTCCACCGGGAACATGTACCCGGAGCAGACGAAGAACAGCACCATGTAGACTTCCATCAGCTTCTGGCTGCTCTCCAGGTACAGGCTCAGCGTGCCCAGGAGCACGTTCAGATAGAACGTGATGAGCCACGCGCCCGTGATGCCCAGCGCGAACAGCCCCCAGCCCCCCAGCGACGTGGGCACCGCCCGCTCCGCGCCCGCCGCCCACAGGCTGATGCCCAGCACGGGCAGCACGACGGCGATGCGCAGCGGGATGCCCGCCAGCACCTCCGTCGCGTACGCCAGCAGCGGGGAGATGGGCCTGAGCAGCCGCATGGCCAGCGTGCCCTGCTTCACCTCGTAGCTGAGCAGCCACGCCACCCAGGAGCTGGTGAGCTGCCGCACGCAGAAGGCCGCGAGGAAGTAGCCCGTGAACTCCGCCTGTCCGAAGCGGCCCACCGGCCCGCCGCGCGCCACCGCCGACCACAGGGCCAGCATGATGAGCGGCATGGTGGTGGCCAGCACCCAGATGATCATCTCCGCGCGGTAGGCCACCGCCTCGGAGAAGCCGATGCGCACCATCGTGGGCAGCGCCTTGAGCGACGTGCGCAGGCTCACGCCGTCACCGCCTCCCGGGCGGCCTCCGCCCGGCGCGCCTTGCCCTCCTGGAACAGCTCGCTCATCACCTCTTCCAGGGGCGCGTTCTCCACCGTCAGGTCCGTCACCGGCAGCGTGGACAGCGCCCGGCCCACCGTGGCGTTCACCGCGTCCTGCTGGACCTGGAGCACCGCGGAGCCCGGCTCGTGCGACACCACCTTGCCCAGCGGCGTCAGCAGGGCGGCGTCCACCGGCTGGCCCAGCCGCAGCACCACGCGCTTCTCCGGGCGCACGCGCTGCACCAGCGCGTCCAGGCTGCCGTCGTAGGACAGCTGCCCCTTGTCGATGACGATGACGCGCGGGCAGAGCGCCGCCACGTCGTCCATGTAGTGGCTGGTCAGGATGAGCGTGGCGCCCGTCTGCTCGTTGTAGGCCTTGATGAACGCGCGCATCGTCACCTGCATGGACACGTCCAGGCCGATGGTGGGCTCGTCCAGGAAGAGCACCTTGGGGCGGTGGATGAGGGCCGCGGCCAGCTCGCACTTCATCCGCTCCCCCAGGCTGAGCTGCGGGTGGGCTTGCCGATGAGGTCCTCCAGCTCCAGGAGCGACACCAGCTCCTCCAGCGTCTGCTTGTACTGGAGGCGGGGCACGTCGTAGATGGCGCGGTTGAGTTCGAACGTCTCCGACGGCGGCAAGTCCCACAGCAGCTGCTGCTTCTGCCCCATCACCAGCATGATCTTCTTGAGGAACGCCTCCTCGCGCAGCCGGGGCACGTGGCCATCCACGGTGACTTCACCCTCGGACGGGTGGAGCAGGCCGGCGAGCACCTTGAGCGTCGTCGTCTTGCCCGCGCCGTTGGGGCCCAGGAAGCCCACGCGTTCGCCGGGCCGGATGTCGAAGGAGATGCCGTCCACGGCCTTGACGGTCGTGTAGTCGCGGTGGACGAGCGAGCGCAGGGCCGCCTTCAGGCCAGGCGGGCGTTTGTGGAC
Source organism: Corallococcus sp. 4LFB (assembly GCF_046520365.1). Lineage (NCBI taxonomy): Bacteria > Pseudomonadati > Myxococcota > Myxococcia > Myxococcales > Myxococcaceae > Corallococcus > Corallococcus sp. 4LFB. The sequence continues at coordinate 5,513 of NZ_JBKGHJ010000103.1, read as the reverse complement.
CTGATAGTGCTTGCGCAGTCCTCGGACGGAAATCATGGCGGGATGGGTTTAACGCGGTCGCCTCCGGGTGGCGACCCCTGATGTGAAGGCAACGATGAGCAACGCATACAGCAAGGACCTGGAGCGATGGCTGCCCCGGCTCATCTCCGTGTGGCGCGCGTCCCGGGGCCGGGGAGAGGGCCCGGAAGGACGCCTCACGCCGCAGGAGGTCAAGGAGGTGGGCGCGGGCGTGAAGCAGCTGTCGCTCGGCCTCACGCGGGAGCGGCAGCTGGCCGGCGCCCGGTACATGGACGACCCGCGCCTCTTGGGCGCGTACCTCCTCTTCTACTGGCCGGTGTCCTACGCCCAGGCGCGCCAGGTGCTGGGCGAGCTGCCGAACCGCCCGCGCCACGTGCTGGACCTGGGCAGCGGCCCGGGCCCGGTGGCCTTCGCGGCGATGGACGCGGGCGCCAGCGAGGTGACGGCCGCGGACCGCAGCAAGCCCGCGCTGGAGCTGGCGCGCAAGCTGGCCACGGAGGCCGGCGAGGCCCTGGCCACGCGCGAGTGGGATCCGCTGAAGAAGAACGCCACGCTGCCGGAAGGCCAGTACGACCTCATCACCATGGGGCACGTGGTCAACGAGCTCTACGGCGCGACGGAGGAGGCGCTGAAGCCGCGCGCGGCGCTGCTGGAGTCGGTGCTCACCAAGGTGAAGAAGGGCGGCAGCCTGCTGGTGATGGAGCCCGCGCTGCGCGAGACGAGCCGCAACCTGCTCAAGGTGCGCGACCTGCTGGTGGAGCGCGGCTACGCCATCCGCGCGCCGTGCATGTTCCGGGGTGCCTGCCCCGCGCTGGTGAAGGAGACGGACTGGTGCCACGCGGAGCGCGCGTGGCCCATGCCCAAGGTGGTGGAGGAGCTGGCGCGCGTGGCGGGCTTCCACAAGGAATCGCTCAAGATGAGCTACCTGCTGGTGGCGCCCAAGGGCGAGCCCTGGCCGGAGCCGCCGCCGGGCCGGCTGTTCCGCATCGTCAGCGAGTCGCTGGAGGGCAAGGGCCGCCAGCGCTACATCGGCTGCGGGCCGGAGGGGCGCGTGGGCCTGGCGATGCAGGAGCGCCACCGCGCGGAGAAGAACGAGAAGTTCTTCCACCTCCAGCGCGGCGACGTCATCGAGGCGACGGACCTGGAGACGAAGGGCGACGGCTACGCGCTCGGGGAGAACGCCGAGGTGCGCATGGTGGCCCAGGCCGGCCGCGGCGTGCCGCCCGCGCCCAAGCCGCCGGAGGCCCCGCGCGAGCCCGCGGCCCCCGTCCCGCCCGCGAAGCCCTGAGCGGACACGACCAGGGCGCGGTGCCCGCTCCGTAGGAGGAAGCAGTCCCTCCCCCGGAGTCCTCCGTGCCCCGCAGTCCCCCTCCGCTCCCCATCTTCCTGTTCCTCCTCGCCGCCACCTTCGCTCGCGCGGAGGACGCGCCTCCCGCGCGGCATGGACCCTGGCTGGGCGTGACCGCGTCCACCAGCTCCCGCTTCAGCGTGGGCTATCGGGAGGGATATGACAGGCAGGACGAGTTCGAGAGCACGGTGGGCCTGGGCCTGCGCGCGGGCTACGACTTCCTGGAGTACGCGGGCGTCTGGGCCGAGTACGAGGAGGAGGTCCACTACGGCTCCTTCAGCGCAGGGCTGCGGCTCCTCACGCCCACGGAGACCGTCCGCGCGGGCCTCTCCGCGGGGCTGCGCTTCCTCGGGCGCACGCCCACCCTGCCCTTCTTCACCGCCGGCCTGATGGGAGAGGTCCGGCCCTGGCGGCACCTGGGCTTCAGCCTGGAGGTGTCCAAGGCCTGGCCGCTCCAGGGCGAGGTCACCCAGCCCGAGACTGAGACCAACACCGAGTACACCATCCTCCTGAGCGAAGGGCCGCTGCGCGTCGCGCTCGGACTGACCTGGTACTTCTGAAGCCGCATCAAAAGAGGGCCGTGGCGAGCCGTTCTGGGGCTGACGTGGAATTCCTGAACGGCTCGCCCCGCAGGCACCACCTGTTGCTAGGTTGCGCCGCACTCCCATCCCCAGGAAGGAACCCCGTGCCCGCCACCACGCCGCTGCGTACGCTCTATCCGCCCCTCGAGCCCTACCGCACCGGCACTTGAAGGTCACGGGCGGCCACTCGCTGTACTTCGAGGAGAGCGGCAACCCGGAGGGCAAGCCCGCGGTGTTCGTGCACGGCGGCCCGGGCGGCGGCACCGACCCGAAGCAGCGCCGCTTCTTCGACCCCAGCGTGTACCGCATCATCCTGTTCGATCAGCGCGGCTGTGGCCGCAGCACCCCGCACGCCAGCCTGGAGCTGAACACCACCTGGGACCTGGTGGCGGACATGGAGCGGCTGCGCGAGCACCTGGGCCTGGAGCGCTGGCTGCTCTTCGGCGGCTCGTGGGGCAGCACCCTGTCGCTCGCGTACGCGCAGGCCCACCCGGAGCGCGTCACGGAGCTGGTGCTGCGCGGCATCTTCCTGTTGCGCAAGCAGGAGATCGACTGGTTCTACCAGCGCGGCGCGGACGCGATGTTCCCGGACGCGTGGGAGGGCTTCGTCGCCCCCATCCCGGAGGAGGAGCGCGGGGACCTGCTCCAGGCGTACGCGAAGCGGCTGATGGGTGACGACAAGCACTCGCAGCAGGAGGCCGCGAGGGCGTGGAGCGTGTGGGAGGGCCGCACCAGCTGCCTGTACCCCAACGCGGAGCTCGTCGCGCGCAACGCGGGCGACGACTTCGCCATCGCCTTCGCGCGCATCGAGTGCCACTACTTCCTCAACAAGGGCTGGATGCGCAGCGACACCCAGCTGCTGGACGACGTGCACCGCATCCGCCACATCCCCGCCGTCATCGTGCAGGGCCGCTACGACGTCGTCTGCCCGCCGGAGAGCGCGTGGGCCCTGCACCGCGCGTGGCCGGAGGCCCAGTTCGTGATGGTGCCGGACGCGGGCCACTCCGCCAACGAGCCCGGCAACACGTCCGCGCTGATTGAGGCCACGGACCGCTTCCGCGGCCTGTAGAGCACGCGAGCGCAGGCCAGGGCGTCACCCGTCCTGGCCCGCCCGCGCTCAGCCGCGAGGGGGCAGCGACTTCGCCAGCTCCTCGTACAGGTGGATGGCGGAGCGGATGGCCTTCTCCCAGTCGCCCAGGTGCAGGCTCTCGTTCTCCGAGTGGGCGTACGTGTAAGGGTCCTCCACGCCGATGAGCAGCGCGGGCACGCCGCCCAGCTCCTTGGCGAACGGCTCCACGAACGGGATGGAACCACCGCACCCGATGGTGACGGGCTTCTTCGCGTAGCCCTTCTCCAGCGCGCGGAACGCCGCCTGGAAGGCCGGGTGCGACGAATCCGTGTACCACCAGCCAGACGCCTGGTCCTCGCGGATCTCCAGCTCCAGGCCCCACGGGCACACCTTCTTCAGGTGCGCCACCAGCCGGCGCTGCACGTCCTCCGGATCCATGTCCGGCACCACGCGGATGCCCACGCGCGCCCACGCGGACTCCACGATGATGTTGCGCGCGTCCTTGCGGCTGCTGGCCTGGATGGCGTTGATGGCCAGGCTCGGCTGGCGCCAGTTCGTCTCCCAGGGGTGACGCCCGCCGCCCAGGAGCTGCACGCCCTCGCGGACGCCCGCCTGCTCACGGAAGGTGGCCTCGTCACCGGGCAGCGCCTGGATGCTCTGACGCTCCGCGGGCGTCAGCGGCTTCACCTGCTCCATCACGCCTTCAATCGCGATGGAGCCGTCCGCGTGCGTCAGCGACGCCAGCATCCGGCACAGCGCCATCGCCGGATCCGGAACGGGCCCGCCCCACATGCCCGAATGCACCGCCTGATGAAGCCCCCGCACCTCCACGTCCACCGTCACCAGCCCGCGCAGCGCCGTGGTGATGGACGGCAGCCCCGTGTCGAAGTTCGTCGTGTCCGTCAACACGATGGCGTCCGCGGCCACCAGCTTCGCGTGCTTCTGGAGAAATGCACCCAGGTGGTCACTGCCTGCTTCCTCTTCTCCCTCGATGATGACCTTCACGTTGAGTGGGAGCTGGCCGGTGCTCTTGAGCCACGCGTCCACGGCGGAGGTGTGCACGACGATGCCGGCCTTGTCGTCCGCCGCGCCGCGCCCGTACAGGCGGCCGTCGCGCAGCTCCGGCTCGAAGGGCGGGCTCTTCCACGCGGCCTCGTCTCCCGCGGGCTGCACGTCGTGGTGCGCGTAGAGGAGGAGCGTGGGGCGGCCCGGCGCCTTGAGCACCTCGCCATAGACATACGGATGCGCGCCCTCGATTTCGAGCAGCTGCACGTTTTCAAAACCACGGTCCTTCAAGAGGGCCGCGGTGGCCTCCGCGCTCTTGCGCACGAGGGCCGCGTCGAACCCGGGAAAGGACACACTGGGAATGCGTACGAGGGCCTTGAGGTCCTCCAGGTACGCGGCCTTGTGGGACTCGAAATGGGACAGCGCGGGGTCGGTGGACATGCCCACCCCTTAACCCAAAAGGCGAGCAGGCACCTGGGAGGCGCGCGCCCAAACGTCGCGCGTCTTATGTATCCTGCCGCCCATGCCTGGACTACCTACCCTGCTGTTGGTGGATGACGACAGCTTCGTGCGTCGCATCCTCAAGGACGTCATCGCGGACACGGGTATCGACCTGCGGCTGCTGGAGGCCGCGGACGGGGAGGAGGGGCTGGCGCTGGCGGAGAAGGAGCAGCCGGCGGTGATGTTCCTGGACCTCTTCATGCCGAAGAAGAGCGGGCTGGAGGTGCTGGGCGCCATCAAGAGCGTGTCGCCGGACACGCGCGTGCTGGTCATCAGCAGCATGGACGCGGAGCCGGTGGTGGAGCAGGCCATCGCCGCGGGGGCCATGGGCTTCGTGGGCAAGCCCTTCCATCCCCTGGAGATCGCCGCTGCCGTGCGCCAGGCGCTCGCGTCCTGATTCCCCGAGGTCCCCGTGTCGTCATCCGCTGTCGGTTACTGGGTGGGAGACTCGCTCGGCCGCGTGCTGGGCCCCCTCCAGCTGCAAGCATTCCGCGACCTCATCGCCTCCGGCCGCCTGAAGACGGCCGTGCGCGCGTCGCGCGACGGAACGAACTGGATCGCGCTCCAGGACCTCCCGGAGGTGCGCGACCTGTTCACCACCGCGGCGCCCACGGCCTCCATCGAGAGCCAGCAGGCCGAGCGTCTGCGCAACCAACTGCGCGGCCTCTTGCACCTGCCGCCGCACGAGGTGTTCGGGCTCAAGCCGCAGGCGTCGCTCGACGAGTTCCGCCTCGCCTTCTTCCGCATGGCGAAGCGCTTCTCCCCGGAGCACCTGTCGCCGGACCTGCACCCGGAGCTGCGCAAGGTCTCCGTTGAAATCTTCGACTTCCTCTCGCGGCGGATCCGCGAGGCGGAGACGCTCTTCCTCCAGGGCGCGATGCAGCCGCCCGCGCCCCCGCCGCCCCGGCTGGACATGAGCGGCACGCTGCCGCCCGCATCGCCGCTGCCGTTGAGTGGCTCCGCCCTCCACGCGCGTCCGCCGCCCGTCGTC
>NZ_JBKGHJ010001039.1:0-1156 GCF_046520365.1 Corallococcus sp. 4LFB | reverse complement strand
CGTACGGGTTCGGCACGAAGCGCTCCGCCGTCAGGCCCGGCTGGCCCAGGTAGCCTCGCGCCAGGCCTTCTCCTCCCACCCAGAGCTCTCCGGCCACGCCCACCGGCACCGGGTGCCCGCCCTCGTCCACCACGTACACGTCCGTGTTCGCGATGGGGTGGCCCAGCGGCATGGACTCCACCGCTTCTCGCGGCGTCTCCCAGGCCACGCAGTCGATGCACGCTTCCGTTGGGCCGTACTGGTGCACCAGCGTCGCGCCCAGCTTCGACACGAAGCGTCGGTGCAGCCCGACTCCCAGCGCCTCACCGCCGCAGAAGACGTACCGCAGCGCTTCGCAGTCCTCCACTCCCGCCGTCTCCAGGAACGTCCCCAGCGGCGCGGGCCCGAAGTGCACGTGCGTCACGCCGTGCTTCGCCACCGTCTCCACCAGGTACTCCGTGTCGCGCTGGCCTCCCGGCTTCGCCAGCACCAGCCGCGCTCCACTCACCAGCGGGGCCCAGACTTCCCACACCGAGATGTCGAAGCTGCTCGATGCCTTGGCCAGGAACGCGTCGCCCTCTCCCATCGGGAAGCGCTGCTGACGCCAGTGCAGGTGGTTGACGACGGCGCGGTGGCCCACGCCTACGCCCTTCGGCTTGCCCGTGCTTCCCGACGTGTAGATGACGTATGCCAGTCCGTCCGCTCCCGTGCGCGACTCGCTGATGCCCTGCACGTAAGGCGTTGCCGTCTGGAGCGCGTCCTCAATCAGGACCACTCGCGCGGAGGTCGCCGGCAGTTCCTGCGCCCTCGCCACGTGCGCCAGCACCAGTGCCGCGCCGCTGTCCTGCACCATGAAGGCCAACCGCTCCGCTGGGTACTCCACATCCAGCGGCACCCATGCGCCTCCCGCCTTCAGCGTCGCCACCTGCGCGATGACCAGCGCGGCGGACCGCTCCAGCGCCAGGCCCACCTTCACCTCCGGGCCTACGCCCCAGGCGCGCAACTGCGCGGCCAGCACTTCCGCGGCCTCGTTCACCTGCCGATAGCTGAGGCTCCCCTCTTCGCTGACGAGCGCCACCGCGTCCGGCGTCCTTGCCGCCTGCGCCTCGAAGAGGCCGTGCAGCGTCTCCGAACGCGGGAACTCCACGGCCGTCTGGTTCCACTCCACCAGGACCTT
>NZ_JBKGHJ010001038.1:0-1156 GCF_046520365.1 Corallococcus sp. 4LFB | reverse complement strand
CTAAGTAGGCCGCCAGAAGTTCCGAGACAAATTCCGGCCGCATGCCCAGCTTCCAGGGCATGCGACCGGCAAGGAGCCCTGAGAAGTTGGGGCTGACAGCAGTTGACAGGCGGCGGCTGGAACGGGCGCTGCGGCAGGCACGCGAGGCCCGCCACTTCCGTCGCCTTCTGGCCATCAAGCTCATCGCCGAAGGCAGAGGCCCGGGAGAGGCCGCGCACCTCGCGGCTTTGAGTCGACCGGCCGTCTACTTCTGGCTCAAGCGCTACCTGCGAGAGCGCACCCCGTCAGCCCTGGTGGATGCCCCGCGCTCGGGTCGGCCCAGGGCAGCTCCGCGCCTGAGTTTCGAGCGCTTGCGCAAAGTGGTGCGCACCCGCCCAGAGAAGGTGGGTTGGGCAAGCCATGGTTGGACGGTGCCGCTGCTGCGCACCCATCTGCAGCGCCAAGGTTTCGAGGTGTCCCCTCGCATGCTGCGCCGTCGGTTGCATGAGGCGGGCCTGGCGTGGAAGCGCCCCCGGTACGTGTACGCGACGGCGGCGCCGTATCCGGGGCAGAAAAAAGGGGCCTTGTTCGCCGTCTGAAGCGACTCAAGCGCCAATGGCCCCGCGCGGTGCTGCTCGTGACCGACAGTACGGTGCTGCGTTGGTTTCCACAGCTGCGCGCCACATGGGCTCCGGTGGGCGAGCAAGCGCGGGTGCCGATTTCAGGGGAGAATGCCAAGCGCACGCTGTGGGGCGCCATCAATCCGCGGACTGGCAGGCGCGTCGTCATGGCAACCCGGCGTGGCAGGCAGGAGGACTTCATGGCCTTCCTGCGTACGCTGCGGAAGGCCTACCCCGCTCGCCCGCTGCTGCTGGTGCTCGACAGGGCCAGTTGCCACACCGCCCAGAAGTCCCAACGGCTCGCCGCACGCCTCGGTATCCACTTGGCGCTGCTGCCCAAGCAACGCTCGGAACTCAACTGCATGGACCATCTCTGGCGTCCGCTCAAGCAGCGCGTGTCCGCCAACCGGCAGTACCCAACCGTGGAGCAGCACGTCGATGCCGCCCGCAGGTGGGTGCTGGCCCTCTCGCCCCTGGAGTCCCTCCGCAAGGCCGGCTGCCTCGCCGAGGGCTTCTGGCTCCGCGATTTGTTAGAGAACTTCTGGCGACCTACTTAG
>NZ_JBKGHJ010001037.1:0-1165 GCF_046520365.1 Corallococcus sp. 4LFB | reverse complement strand
CCCGCCGGGGCACGCGGGCGTGGTGCGCGCGGTGGGCTGGCACTTCGCGCGCTCGGACGCGCCCGCGGAGGCCATCCAGCCGCTGCTGCAGGCGGGGCACGCGGCCATCGAGGCGGAGGCGCTGCTGGAGGCCACGCTGCTCCTGAAGGAAGCGGCGGCGCTGCTGGAGTCCGCGCCGGACTACCCGGGCGCTCGGAGCAGCTTTTGCGCACGTGGGTGTCGCTGGTGGAGGTGGGCTACTCCAGCGACCGCCGACGTCGGTGGCGTACGCGGACCGGCTCTTCGCGCACTGGGAGGCCACGGTGGACGTGGCGTCCGGGCGGCGCGAGGCGCTCCGCCGGCTGGAGTCCGCGCGCGCGGCCACGCCCGCGGAGCGCGAGGAGCTGCTCATTCCGCTCTTCCGCGAGGTGGCGGCGGACGCGCGGATGACGCCGGTGGACGTCTTCTGGAAGCGCTCGGAGCTGGAAATCCTCCAGGGCATGGCGCTGGCCATCCTGGGGCGCACGGAGGAGCTGGAGGTGCTCACCGCGCGCGTGGCCGCGGAGCACCCGGAGGACTCGCCGTACCGGGCCGGGCTGTCCGTGGCCCGCTCCACGCTGAGCGCGTACACCGGCCAGTGGGCGGGTGGGGTGGCCGAGCAGCGCAAGCAGGTGCAGCGGCTGCGCGAGTTCCGCGACGCGGTGGGGCGCCCGCCCCGGCGGCTGGCGTGGGCGCTGGGCATGGGCGGCTACCTGCTCAACATGAACCTGGCCCTGCGCGGCGAGCCGCTGGATGAGGAGCTGCTGAAGGACGGGCTCCAGCTGGCGGAGGCGCAGGGCTTCACCGACGTGCGCGCCTACCACCTCTTCGCGCAGGTGGCGCGCGCGGCCTTCACCGGCGACGGCGCCGCGTTCGCGTCCGCGCTCGCGCAGAAGACGGAGCTCATCCGCCGGCTGGGCAGCCCCCGGCTGATGGAGCGCAACCTGGCCCTCTTCACGCCGCCGTACTACCTGGAGCGCGGCGAGCACGAGCTCGTCGCCGCGGTGGTGTCGCGCGGCGAGGCGCTCTCCCGCGTGCTGCCCGAGGACCGCTGGCTGCGCGCGCACGTGCTCGTGTACCAGGCGTGCCGCGACGTGCTCTTCGAGGACGCGGGCGCCGCGCGCGAGTCCCTGCCGCGCTACCTCGC
>NZ_JBKGHJ010001036.1:0-1171 GCF_046520365.1 Corallococcus sp. 4LFB | reverse complement strand
CGTCACCGGCGACGGGCAAGGCGCTGGGCGTGCGCGACGTGCACGCGCTGGGCGCGGAGCTGGCGGCGGGAAACGCGCGCGTGGAGCGCATCACCCGGCTGAGCGAGACGCCGCTCGCGGCGGTGGAGCTGCACGTCATGCTGCCGCCGGACGCGGACCCCGCGGCGCTCAAGCGCGCGCTCCTGGCGCTGTCCATGGCGAGCCCCACGTTCGACGTGGCCCTCCAGCGCGAGAGTCTCTACCGGCGGGGCAAGCGGATGGTGGTGATGGACATGGACTCCACGCTCATCCGCATCGAGGTCATCGACGAGCTGGCGCGGGCGTACGGCGTCCACGCGAAGGTGGCCGCCATCACCGAGCGCGCGATGCACGGGGAGATGGACTACGACGAGTCCCTGCGCCAGCGCGTGGCGCTGCTCGCCGGGCTGGACGCGCGCGTGCTGCACGACCTGGCCGCGAACCTGCCGCTCACCGAGGGGGCGGAGACGCTCATCCGCGTGCTCCGGCGCCTGGGCTACCGCACCGCGGTCATCAGCGGCGGCTTCTCCGTGGCGGCGGAGGCGCTCCAGCAGCGGCTGGGCATCGACTTCGCGTACTCCAACGCGCTGGAGGTGCAGGACGGGAAGCTCACCGGACGCACCGTGGGCACCATCGTCAACGCGCGCCGCAAGGCGGAGCTGCTGGAGACGCTGGCGAAGCAGGAGGGCATCCTCCTGGAGCAGGTCATCGCCGTGGGCGACGGGGCCAACGACCTGCTGATGCTGGAGAAGGCGGGCCTGGGCATCGCCTTCCGCGCCAAGCCGAAGCTGCGCGAGGCCGCCGACACGTCCATCTCCGCCGGCGGGCTGGACACCATCCTCACGCTGCTGGGGCTCACCGCGCGCGAGCTGCGCGAGGTGGGCTGAGCAAGGCAGCGCGGCTCAGAGGCGCATGCGCGCGGCCAGCTCGCGCTGCTGCACCGCGCCCTTCTCGAAGACGAGCTCCAGGAGGGCGCGCAGGATTTTGGAGCTCTTCTCCTGGTTCTGCTGCACCGTCTGCAGGCGGGCCAGGTCCTCGTCCGTCCACTCGGAGGTGGGCGAGCCGCCCGCGAGGATTTCATCCAGGATGTCCGAGGCGCTGGAGTTCGCGCTCGCGGCGGCGGGCGCGGGAGCCGCGCGCGGCGCGGGGGCGG
>NZ_JBKGHJ010001035.1:0-1174 GCF_046520365.1 Corallococcus sp. 4LFB | reverse complement strand
CGGCCTGGCGCGGCCCCCCGAAGAGGCCCACCACAGGCGCAGCGTGTACGCGAGCGACAGGCCCGCGCCCACGAGCCCGGCCGCCATGAACGCGGGCCCTGCGCGCGGAGCGCGTGGAAGAACACCTCGTCCTTGAAGAAGCCCGCGGTGAGGGCAGCGCGGAGACGCCCGCGCCGCCACGGCGCTGGCGGCCGCGAGCACGGGGAGCGAGTGGCGCAGGCCGCCGACCTCGGACAGCTTCTTCTTTCCGGTGACCTGGGTGACGGCGCCCGCGGTGAGGAACAGGGCGGCCTTGCACGGCGCGTGGATGGCGACGTAGAGCGGCGCGCCCTCGGAGCCCAGCGCCACCAGCACCAGCGCGTAGCCGTACTGCGCGATGGTGGAGTACGCGAGCACGCGCTTGAACGGATCCGCCACCAGGGCCAGGAGGCTGCCCATGCCCATGGACAGGAAGCCGATGGCGAGCAGGCCGTCACGCACCTCCGTGGCCGGGGCGAACAGGGGGTAGAGGCGCTGGAGGAGGAAGACGCCCGCGGCGACCATCGCGGCCGAGTGCAGGTACGAGGACACGGGCGTGGGCGCGGCCATGGCGCGCGGGAGCCAGAAGTGGAACGGCACCTGCGCGCTCTTGCCCAGCGCGCCCACGGCCAGGCACACCAGCGCGCCGGTGGACGCGGGGCTGTTGGCGGCGAGCTCCATGACGCGCGGCAGGGAGAAGGTGCCGTACTGGAGCCCCAGCGCCATGGCGCCCGCGAAGAAGACGACGGAGGTGGCGCCGGTGAGCACCAGGGACAGGAGCGCGGCGGCGCGCGACTCGGGGTCCTCGCGGTCGAAGCCGATGAGCAGGTACGAGATGATGGTGGTGAGGTCCAGCGCCACGAACAGCAGCAGCAGGTCATCCACGGTGACGAGCAGCACCATGGCGGCCATGAACGCGAGCATCAGCCCCTGGAAGCGCACCTCGTCGCGCGCGGGCCGGCCCTCCTCCGCCAGGTGGTGCGGCATGTACGCGCGCGAGTACAGGACCACGAGCGCGCCCACGCCGAGCGCCAGCGCGGCATAGAGGCCGGACAGGCCGTCGCGCGTGAACTCCAGCGACAGGCCCCACGTGGGGCCCAGGGGAGCACGAGGCGCGCGGGCCCCTGCGCATTCATGGACCAGCGCCCCAGCGCGG
>NZ_JBKGHJ010001034.1:0-1187 GCF_046520365.1 Corallococcus sp. 4LFB | reverse complement strand
CGCAGGTCCGCCGCCGCGCCCCCGCAGGGCCACGCGCGCGCCCACCTGGTTCGCGTAGCCGGGCACCACGTCCTCGCGGCGCACGTCCGCGAAGGCCGCGGCGGTGAGGTACACGAGGTCGCCGATGCGGTTGCGGAAGTCCGCGCGCGACGCGGCCAGCTCCGACATCAGCGTCCAGCGGTCGCTCACCACCTCCGGCCGGCGCATCTGCACGCCCAGCTCCTGCACGCGCTTGGACAGCCGCTCCGCGCTGGCGTGCAGCACGGCCTCCGCTTCCTGCGACAGGCGCTCGTCGGAGCTCGCGGGGGGCGGGGCCCAGCCGCCGTCGTTGGGCACGGCGGGGCGCGCGGGCGGAGGGAAGGCGTCGCGGATGGCGACCACCAGCCGGTTGACGTCCACCAGCGTCTCGCCGATGGCGGGCGCCATCGTCTCCCAGAGGGACAGGTCCGCGGCGTCGTCGGGCTCGGCGGTGGTGGGCTCGTACTTCACGATGCTCAGGTGCCCCAGCCGGTCGATGGCGACGGCGGCCGCCTGGTAGACCTTGCGCAGCCGCGCCGCGAAGTCGCGGTCCATCAGGGCCTCGAGCAGGGCATCGAGGCGGGGTGGCAGGGCATCCTGCGGGGGGCGGTTCTTCGGCGCGACCATGGCGCGGCACCCTAGCTCAGCCACCCCACGGATACGTCAACGGGGGGAGGCGGGGACCGGCTCCCGGCTTTCCGGCGTACAGTGGACAGACGGGGAGAAAACGCATGACAGGTGGCATCCAGCGCCGGCGATGGGTGGCCGGGGGGCTCGGGCTGTTGCTTCTGGGGGGAGGCCTGGCCTACGTGGCTTCCGGGCGGTGTCTGTCCGCCTGGATGTTCCAGGGCGTGGACGTGCCCGTGTGTCCGGACGGCGAGTTCCGCCAGACGGTGGGCCTGGGCGCCAACGGCCTCGCGCGAGGCGCCTCCGTCCAGGTGGGGGTCTGGGCGGAAGCGCACGGCGTGGACGCGAAGGGCCTCGCGCTCAAGGCGTACGTGGACCGGGGCACCGCGGCGCTGTTCCTGGTGGACGCGGCCGGCAAGGAGACGCCGCTGCCGCTGGACGCCAAGGGCCGCTGGGAGCGCGACGCCTATGGCCTCCTGACGGCGCCGGTGACGCTGCCGCAGGTGCCGGACGGCGACTACCGGCTGCGCGCGCGCGTCACC
>NZ_JBKGHJ010001033.1:0-1188 GCF_046520365.1 Corallococcus sp. 4LFB | reverse complement strand
ACCGCCGGTGACGCGCTCCGCTACATGGACGACCCGGCGAAGGACGGCGCGTCCATCGACTGGGCGCCGAACTACTCCGGCCAGGACGTGCACTACACCTCCGGCGTCCCGAACCTGGCGTTCGCGCTGCTGTCGAAGGGTGGCACGCACCCGCGCGGCCGCAGCTCCATCGTCGTGACGGGCATCGGCGTCCAGAAGGCCGGGCAGATCTGGTACTACGCCAACACCAACCTCTACACGGCCAGCACCACGTACGAGCAGGCGAAGACCTGGACCATCCAGGCCGCCGCGGCCCTGGGCTACGACGCCGCCACGCAGGCTTCCGTGAAGGCCGCCTGGGAAGCGGTGGGCGTGGGCGTGACGGTTCCGCCCCCGAGCTGCACCCTGCTGACCAACGGCGTGGCGAAGACGGGCCTGTCCGGCGCGTCCGGTTCGTCGGCGTACTACTGCATCGACCTGCCCGCCTCCAAGGCGTCCACCTACGTCCTGAGCGGCGGCACGGGCGACGCGGACATGTACATCAAGTTCGGCTCCGCCCCGACGACGAGCTCGTACGACTGCCGTCCGTACAAGTCCGGCAACAACGAGACGTGCAGCGCGGCGGCGAAGTCCGCGTCGGGCCGCATGTACATCATGCTGCGCGGCTACTCGTCGTACAGCGGCACGTCGCTGAAGGCCACGTACTAGGCCCCTCGCGCGGGTCCGGCGTGCAGCCACGCCGGGCCTCGTGAAGGCCACCTGCCGCCTCCGGGGCTCCTGTCCCGGGGGCGGTTGTCTTTTTGCGGGCTGCCCTCGGGAGCCAGGCGGCCGAGCGGCGCGCTCGCGGCCCTCCGCGCGGGAACGGGGTAGGGTGTCCCGACTTCACGAGCGGGAGGATGCATGGGGCGGCGGCTGGGCTGGGTGTTGCTGACGGCGGTGGTGGCTTCGGGGGCGCTGTCGTGCCACCGGGGGACTCGCGCTTCACGCACCTGCGTGGTGCTGTCGGTGGGCGGCACCAAGGGGCTCGCGCACGTGGGCGCGCTGGATGCGCTGGTCGCCCGGGGCGTCCCCATCGACTGCGTGGTGGGCAACAGCATGGGCGCGGTGGTGGGCGGCCTCTATGCCTCCGCGCCCGGGGACAACCTGCGCCAGCGCTACCGGGCCTTCTTCGCGGCCTATGAAGCCGAGACGCGCCGGACGACCGCGGCG
>NZ_JBKGHJ010001032.1:0-1190 GCF_046520365.1 Corallococcus sp. 4LFB | reverse complement strand
CCGGCGTCCGGCGCCGCGCCCGCCTCCAGCGCCCAGCCCGCGTCCGTGCGCTGGAGGTCCGCCTCCTTCACGACCGTGCCCGCGCCCCCGTCCTGGCGGTCGTCCCCCTGCGTCCACGGCGCGTCCATGCTCCGCGGGGCGGAGCCGGGGGTGAGGTTCTCCTCCGTGACGGGCAGGCCCGCGTCCAGCGCGTCGCCCAGCCGGGCACTGCCGGGGTCCGCTTCAGGAACCTGGGAGCCGGCCTGGGCGCGAGCCGGGAGCACCGGCCCCAGCAGGCACAGCGAAAGCACCAGCGCGGCGGCGTGCCAGGGGGTGCTCCTCTTCGAGACGGTCATGGGTGATGGCGTTCGTGCAAGGCAGGTCCCGGCCAGCACCCATGAGGCCAGGGGATGTCCGCCCTGACAAGCGCTGCCCCGTGACGCGTGCCATCACCGCCCGACCGGGGCCGTGGCGGCGGCGCGCGCTTTCCGCTGGAGGACATTGGCCCCGCGCGTCACGTCGCGCCGTGGATGCCCTGCCCCGTCCTGGGGACGGGGCGCCCCATTTCGGATCCATCCCCACCTTCCAGGAAGTCGCCCTTTCCCATTCCCCGGACGCCATGAAACGCCTCAGCCCTCCCAGGCCGCGCTCCAGCGACATGCCCTGGTCACGAGTGCGTGCGGCGTCCGGCGTCACGCGAGCCTGCTTATGATTCCCCCGCCGTCCCTGCGCTACCTTCCCCACGGACTGCTCGCGTCGATGCTGTTGTGCCTGATGCTGACGCCGGTGCTGTTCCCGCCGTCGCTGGCGCGCGCGGGGAACGAAGGGCCGGACACCTTCATCGACGAGGGGCCACCCGGGGCCACGCCCTCCAGGGAGGCCACCTTCGTCTTCACCGCCACCACGCTGAAGCCCGTGTTCTGGTGCTCGCTGGACGGCAGCCTCTACATCCCCTGCGAGTCCCCGTGGCGCCTGAAGGACCTGCCCGTGGGCGAGCACACCGTGGACGTGTACGCGGTGGACGTGAACACCGCGCACCGCGACCCCACCCCGTCCGGCTGGGTGTGGCGGGTGACGGAGGCGGTGCCGCGCGCGAACACGGCCCGCCCTCCCGCGTCCGCGCCCTGAGGCGTTGCGGGCCCTAGCGGCGCGTGGGCAGGATGGCGCTGGCCACCAGGCTCATCAGCTTGAGCTGGGGGCGCGGCAGCCGG
>NZ_JBKGHJ010001031.1:0-1195 GCF_046520365.1 Corallococcus sp. 4LFB | reverse complement strand
TGCGCACGCGGCCGCGCGAGGAGGACGAGTCCGCCGCGTGGCTCGCGCAGGCGGTGGTGGCGACGGGCTACTTCTGCGTGCGCTTCATCGGCCTGGGCGCGCGGCCCGACGCCGCGGACAGCCTGGTGTCCATCATGGGCGGCGCGGCCTTCACCGGCCTGTACCTCTTCGTGCGGCGCGAGGGCGCGGGCCTCGAGGCCTTCCGCCGTCCCGCGTGGCGGGCGCGTGGCTCTTCCCGCTGGCGGGCCTGCTGACGGTGCCGTGGAGCCAGCCGTTCGTGGCGATGGCGCTGCTCGTGGGCTACGCGGCGCACTTCGCGGCGCTCGCTGCGTTCACGAAGCAGAAGGGCCCCGCGTCGCTGATGTCCGTCGCGGCCTTCAACACGGCGCTGTACCTGGTGTGGCTGGGCACCGGCTCCGGCGAGCCGCAGTACTACGCCATCCCCGCGGGCCTCTCCCTGCTGCTGCTCCTGCGCGTCTTCCGCACGGGGCTGTCGCGGGACGCCTACGCGCAGCTGCGCGCCCTGGCGGTCACGGGCATCTACGTGGCGGGCGCGTGGAAGCCGCTGCTCTTCAACGACGGCGAGGCGATGCTCCTGTGCGTCTTCCTCTGCCTCGTGGGCGTGGGCGCGGGCATCGCGCTGCGGATCCGCTCCTACGTGTACCTGGGCTCGGCGTTCCTGGTGACGGCGGTGGCCGCCAACCTGGTGCGCTTCGGAATGCGCGACCACCGCGTGGGCGCCGCGTTCCTGTCGCTCCTGGGCCTCATGGTGGTGGGATTCATGGTGGTGCTCAGCGCCCACCGCGCAGCCCTGCTCCAGAAGTACGCGCGGGTGCGCGACCTGCTCGCGACCTGGGAGGGGTGAACGCTGTTTGACGTACAACGATTCCGGGGTTGAATGCGCCCGCGTTCACCCCCGGAGGACTTGTTGCTGCTGCGCCGTTCGTCGCTCGTCACCCTGTTGTCGCTGGGCTGCCTGGTGGGTTGTTCGCACGTCCCGGACGCCGCGCCTCGCATGGCGGTGGAGTTCCCGGTCCCGGCCGCCACGCGGCCCTCCACCGTTGAAGCGCCAAGGGTCGCGGCGGTGGGCGCGGAGGGCGCACTCGGCGCGAAGGCCGAAGCCCTCCGCCGCTGGCCTTCGTGACGCCCGAGGGCACGAGGGCTGGCGGCGCTGCTGGAGGCGGACGCGCACCCG
>NZ_JBKGHJ010001030.1:0-1207 GCF_046520365.1 Corallococcus sp. 4LFB | reverse complement strand
CCCCGACGACCCCGGGGCTGCGCGGGCCCTTCCGCGCACGCGGCCTCGAACGCGGCCAGCACGTCCTCGGCGCTCGCGTACCGCTCCACCGGCTCCTTGGCCAGACACCGCGCCACCACCGCGTCGAGCGCCACCGGGACGTGCGCCCGCTCGGACACGCGCGGCGGACGCCGGCTCACGTGTCCTTCGCGCACCTCGTCCGCGCTGCCATGGAACGGCGGCGTGCCCGTGAGCAACTCGAACAGCAGCACGCCCAGCGCGTAGACATCCGCCGCCGTGCCCGCCTCGCGCGCGTCCAGGCACTGCTCCGGCGCCATGTAGACCGTCGTGCCCGCGCGGTTCCCCTCCTCCTCCGCCGGCCCGTCCTCCAGCCTCCGCGCGAGCCCGAAGTCCAGGAGGCTCAGCGCGCCACCCTCGCGCAGGAAGATGTTCTCCGGCTTGAGGTCCCGGTGCGCGAGCCCCACCGCGTGCACGCGCGCCACCGCCGGACACAGCCCCCTCAACAGCTCCCGCACCCGGGCCACGGACGCCGCGCCCGTCCCCGGCAGCGCCGCCATCCACGCCGCGAGCGTCTGCCCTCGCAACAGCTCCTGCACCAGGAACGGCCTGCCCCCGACCCGCCCCTCCTCCAGCACCGCCGGCACCGTGGGCGGCCCCACGCGCCGGAGCGCCTCCGCCTCGTGGGCGAAGCGCGCGTGGTGCGGCCCCAGCCCCACCTTGAGCGCCACCTCGCGGCCATCCGCCTCGCGCACCGCGGTGAAGACGTGGGCGAAGCCGCCCACCCCCAGCAGGGCGGCACCGGACAGGCCGGGGACGTCGGGGATCGCCAGCGGCTCCAGGGGGAAACCGGACCCGGCGGCGACGCCATTCACGGGACACGCCGCGCCCGGAGCGAGGCGGCGGTGGCAGACCGGACAGCGCATGCGGAGGCCCGAAGGCTACCAGAGCGCTCGCGCCAGCACGATGCCCACCCCCACCAGCCCCTCGCCCGCGATGAGCCCGGCCGCCAGCGTCACGCCCGGCCCTTCCGACGCGGGCCTCCACCGGCGGGCCAGCTCCCACCCCAGCCCGCCCAGGAAGAACCCCAGGCACGTGGAGGCCGGCAGCAGACAGGCCAGCCCCACCCCCACGGCGGACGGCGTCCAGCGGCGGAGGCGCTCCGGCAGCGCCTGCTCTCCCAGCGTGAGGACCGCCGCCGCCAGCGCGG
>NZ_JBKGHJ010000102.1:0-19676 GCF_046520365.1 Corallococcus sp. 4LFB | reverse complement strand
GCCCGCCCCGAGCACCCCGGCCGCGCCGCCGCTCGCGCCGGGCACGTCCCTGGCGCCCACGGACCTGCGCAACCCGGTGGACCTGTCCGCGGACCACGTCACCGGCGACCGCAACCAGGCGGTGCTCACCGGCAACGTGGTGGTGAAGCACCAGACCATGGACATCCGCTGCGACAAGATGACCGGCTACTACAACGCCACCCGCCAGGTGACGCGCGTGGTGTGCGCCGGCAACGTGCGCGCCGTGGACGGCGACCGGCAGGCCCGGGGCGAGCGCGCGGACTACGACGTGCCCTCGGGCGTGCTGGTGGTGACGGGCTCCCCGGAGGCCCGCCAGGGCAACACCTACCTCACCGGCACCAAGGTGCGCCTCATCCTGGGCAACGAGCGCCTGGAGGTGGAGAACGCCCGCATCCTCGTGGACTCCCCGTCCACCACCGCCGTCCCGGGCACCCGCAAGAAGGCCCCCGCGCCCAAGCCGCCGGCGGGCAAGACGCCATGAGCGGCGCGAAGCTGTTCGCCGAGGGGCTCCAGAAGTCCTTCCGCAAGCGCCAGGTGGTCCGCGACGTGTCCTTCAACGTCGCTCCCGGTGAAGTCGTGGGCCTGCTGGGCCCCAACGGCGCCGGCAAGACGACGAGCTTCAACATGGTCGTGGGCCTGGTGACGCCGGACGCGGGCCGGGTGCGCGTGGGCGACGAGGACCTCACCCACCTGCCCATGCACCGCCGCGCCCGCCGCGGCGTGGGCTACCTGCCGCAGGAGGCCTCCGTCTTCCGCAAGCTCACGGTGCGCGAGAACTTCCTCGCCGTGCTGGAGCTCCAGAAGGGGCTCTCCGCCCAGGACCGCAAGCAGCGCGCGGACACCCTCCTGGAGGAGTTCGGCCTCTCCCACGTCGCCGAGTCCTGGGGCGAGACCCTCTCCGGCGGCGAGCGGCGGCGCGCGGAGATTGCCCGCAGCCTCATCCCCGCCCCCCGCTTCATCCTCTTTGACGAGCCCTTCGCCGGCGTGGACCCCATCAACGTGGGCGACCTCCAGCGTCAGATACACCTCCTGCGGGAGCGGGGCCTGGGCATCCTCATCACCGACCACAACGTCCAGGACACCCTGGGCATCTGTGACCGGGCCTACATCATCGCACAGGGTCAGATTCTCGAAGAGGGGACCCCCGCGCAGATCGCCGGCTCGGCCCGCGCGAGGGCCGTCTACCTGGGAGACCGGTTCCGTCTCCAGGCTCCCTGAAAAGCCGCCCTCCCCGTATGTCTCCAGATGCTCGGGGTGAAGTTGGCCCCGCTTTTGCGTCGACGTTTGAACATCAGCCGGGCAGGCGGGGGTTACGGCAACCTGTCGGATTTCCAGCGGATTTTTCACGCTGCAAATCAGAAACCATGCGCTGGGGCACTGGACGTGGCCGGGGGTCCTTGTTAGGTTGGCACGGTCCTTGATTGGAATCTCCAATCAAGTGGTCCGCATGCCTTCCGGAGACGCCCCCACATGGCGATGGAACTCAAACAGAGCCTGAAGCTCGCGCAGCAGCTGGTGATGACGCCCCAGCTGCAGCAGGCCATCAAGCTCCTCCAGCTCTCGCGAATGGAGCTCCTGGACCAGGTCCGTGAGGAGATGGAGCAGAACCCCCTGCTGGAGCAGCCCGAGGAGGGCATGCCCGGCGAGGTGAGCGAGAAGGAGCCTGGCGAGGCCTCGCTCGAGGCGGACAACGCGGAAGTCGCGCGAGACGTGGACCTGCCGTCGGCGACGCCTGAGACGGCCCAGGAGTTCAAGGCGGACGGGGAGGGCCCCCGGAGATTGACTGGGAGTCCTACCTCAACAGCTACCAGTTCAACGAGCCCACCACCGCCTCCAACAAGGGCAACGTGGCCACGGACGACCTGCCGTCGTTCGAAGCCAACATGGTGAAGAAGGAGGACCTGGTCGACCACCTCCAGGAGCAGCTGGGCACGCTGCGGCTCAACGAGGCCGAGCGCCGCGTGGCGGTGCTCATCCTGGGGAACCTGGACGACGACGGCTACCTCAAGCTGCCGGAGATTGAGGGCGACCCGCTCATCCGCCTGTCCAACGAGGCGGACGTGCCCATGCACGTGGCCGAGCGCACCCTGCGCCGCATCCAGAACCTGGAGCCCCGGGGCTGCGGCGCGCGCGACCTGCAGGAGTGCCTGCTCATCCAGCTGCAGGCGATGAAGGACCCGAACGCGGCGCTCCTGGGCCTCATCATCAAGCGCCACATGAAATATCTGGAGAGCAAGAACCTCCCGGCCATCGCCAAGGACCTCAAGGTCACCCTGGACGAAGTGGTCGCGGCGGCGAAGCTGCTCCCGAAGCTGGACCCGCGGCCGGGCCGCAACTTCAGCGGGGATGACGCGCAGTACATCACCCCCGACGTCTTCGTCTACAAGCTGGGGGACGAGGACTACACCGTGGTCCTCAACGACGACGGCCTGTCCAAGCTGCGCATCTCCGGCATGTACCGGAACGCGCTCAAGACGGGCGCGGTGAGCCCCGGGCAGACGAAGGAGTTCATCCAGGACAAGCTGCGCAGCGCGATGTGGCTCATCCGCTCCATCCACCAGCGGCAGCGGACCATCTACAAGGTCACCGAGAGCATCGTGAAGTTCCAGCGGGACTTCCTGGACAAGGGCATCGCGCACCTGAAGCCCCTCATCCTGCGCGACGTGGCGGAGGACATCGGCATGCACGAGTCCACCGTCAGCCGCGTCACCACGAGCAAGTACGTCCACACGCCGCAGGGCATCTTCGAGCTGAAGTACTTCTTCAACTCGTCCATCGCGCGCGTGTCCGGCGAGGACACGGCCAGCGAGGCCGTGAAGCACCACATCAAGCAGCTCGTGTCGCAGGAAGACCCGCGCAACCCGTACTCGGACCAGAAGATCGTGGAGCTGCTGCGCTCGCAGGGCACCGAAATCGCCCGCCGCACGGTGGCCAAGTACCGCGAGGTGCTGGGCATCCTCCCCAGCAGCAAGCGCAAGAAGTACTTCTAGCGCCGTCCCCCGGCTGGGCGGACTGGTCCAGCCGGTTTGTCGCAACCGGCCCTGCACGCCAGGGCCGGGGTTGGGGCATGAAGCGGTCCATGGACCCCGTGCTCCCCACCGATGTCGGCGTTCCCCACCGCGACCCCGTGCCGCTCGTCGTCCCGCCCGTCACCCTGGAGGGGCGGACGGTGCGGCTGGAGCCCCTGACCCCGGAGCACGTGCCCGCGCTCGCGGCCGTCTGCGAGCCGGACCTCTTCGCCCACTTCTCGCGCGTGCTGCGCACGGAGGCGGACGTGGCGGACTACGTCGCCGCCGCGCTGAAGGCGACCGCCGCGGGCACGGAGCGGCCCTTCGTCATCCGCGAGCAGGCAGGCGGCGCGGTGGTGGGCACCACGCGCTACCTGGACATCTCCCGCGAGTACCGCACGCTGGAAATCGGCTCCACGTGGCTGGCGCGGCGGGTGTGGCGCTCGCGGGTGAACACGGAGTGCAAGTACCTGCTGCTCACGCACGCCTTCGAGTCGCTGGGCGTGATGCGCGTGCAGCTCAAGACCGACCGGCGCAACGTGCGCTCGCGCGCCGCCATCGAGCGGCTGGGCGCCACCTTCGAGGGCATCCTGCGCAACCACATGCTCGTGCGCGGCGGCGTGGTGCGGGACAGCGCGTACTACGGGTTCATCGACACGGAGTGGCTCGGCGTGAAGGCGCGGCTCGAAGGACTGCTGGCGCGGGAGTGATAGGGTGCCGGCCGCCATGACCCTCCCCGCACCGAGCCCGCGCCGAACCGTCTCCCGCCTCACCGCCCTGGGGGCGCTGGTGGCGCTCACCGGGTGTGGCGGCGGCGAGACGAAGGTGATGTCGCTGGCGGAGCTGTCGGACCGCTCGCTCACCTTCGCGCTGGCGGACGTGGACGACGCGGAGACGCCGGACGCGCAGGGCGCGCACCGCTTCACCGTCAGCTACTCGGTGAAGGAGGACGGCCCGTGCTCGCGCTTCGCGGACGACGTCACGGCCACCTTCAACGGCCAGCCCATGACGCTGGTGCCGGGCGGCGCGTCGGACGTGGGGGGCGCGCGGAGGCGTGTGAGAACAGCCGCGCCTACTTCAACTTCGACCCGGCCGCCTGGGGCCGCGAGCCGGTGGAGGACATCACCGTGCAGCTCCAGGACGCCACCAGCACCGTGCGCCTGGTGGTCCTCAAGGCCAAGGCCAAGCGCAAGTTCACGTTCCAGGGAGAAGGCACCCCGGACAAGCTGCGCGTGGGACAGGCCTATGCCTTCCTCTGGGAGCCCGCCACGGAGGTGCCCGGCCCCGTGGAGGCGCTGCTCCTGCGCGAAGGGGGCAGGGCGCCCGGCGTGCTCTCCGTCACGCAGGAAGGCAACAAGGCCACCATCGACATCCCCGCCGGCACCCCGCAGGCGAACCACACCCTGACCCTGGGCGCGGACCTGGCGGGCACCGTGGGCGAGTGCACGGGCGTCGCGTCGTGCTCCGGCGCCATCTACCACTCGCAGGACTTCGTGCTCTCCGTGGTGCCCTGAAGTGCCCTGAAGTGCCCGGAGCCTGTCGGGCCGCCGGGCGGTGGCCGGGCAGGCGGCCCGTGCGCGATTGCCGCCCCGTGCCAGCGCCTCCACCGTGAGGGAACGTCTTTCTTCCCCACGGAGTGACGACATGGCCCGCAATCCCGACCCGCGCACCGCCGGTCCCAAGCCCCCCTTCCCCGAGCAGACCCAGTCCGCGCCCGGCCACGAGGGCGCCATGTCCCCGGAGCCCGACTACGGCGAGCAGTCGTACAAGGGCTTCGGCCGGCTCCAGGACCGCGTCGCGCTGGTGACGGGCGGCGACAGCGGCATTGGCCGCGCGGTGTGCCTGGCCTTCGCGCGCGAGGGCGCGGACGTGGCGTTCGCGTACCTCAACGAGGGCGACGACGCGAACCACACCCGCCGCGTGGTGGAGGGCTCCGGACGCCAGGCGCTGGCGCTCGCCGGGGACGTGGCGCTGGAGGCCACCTGCAAGAAGATTGTCGAGGACACGGTGAAGCGCTTCGGGCGCATCGACGTGCTCGTCAACAACGCGGCCTACCAGGGCAAGGCGGTGGAGAAGTTCGAGGAGCTGGACGCGGAGCGCGTGGAGCGCACCTTCCGGGTCAACATCCTCGCGATGTTCCACCTGGTGAAGTACGCGCTGCCGCACATGAAGCCGGGCGCGACCATCATCAACACCGCGTCCATCCAGGCGTACCAGCCCTCGGCCTCCATCCTCGACTACGCGACCACGAAGGGCGCCATCGTCGCCTTCACCAAGGGCCTGTCGCAGGAGCTCATCGGGCGGGGCATCCGGGTGAACGCCGTGGCGCCGGGCCCCGTGTGGACGCCGCTCATCCCGCAGTCCTTCGACGGGGAGAAGGTGAAGGAGTTCGGCAAGAGCTCGCCCACGGGCAGGCCCGCGCAGCCCGCGGAGCTGGCCCCCTCCTACGTGTTCCTCGCGTGTGACGAGTCGCGCTTCGTCAACGGCGACATCCTGGGCGTCACCGGAGGCATGTTGCTCGCGTGAGGACCACGCACGCGGTGTGGGGGGAGGCCGGACCGGAAAGCAGGGCCCGGGTCGGAATCCCCTCCCGTGCCATGCAGCGGACACAAGACGTGTCCTATTGCGGTCGCTTGCGCGAACGCGAGCCGTGGACGGGAAGTTCCAACCTGGGGGGCCGGGTTGCTTTCGGCGTGGGCTCCGTTTCTGATCTGTGACGGAGCTTACCTCTCTCCCTAGGAGGCGGCCACGCATGCAGCTCAACATCACCTTCCGTCAGTTCGGAGCGTCGGATTCACTGAAGGAGTACGCCCGTGAAAAGGTCGAACGGGTGAACCGACTGCTGGACCGGGCTGGTGAGGCCCACGTCGTGCTGTCGTTGGAGCGGCACCTGCACCACGCGGACATCACCATCCACTCCGGCGCCTGGGTCCTCCGGGGGCGTGAGAAGAGCGATGACATGTACGCGTCCATCGACCTGGCGATGGACAAGATCGAGCGCCAGCTGCGCCGCTACCGCGACAAGCTCAAGTCGCACCACGGCAAGGAGAAGGTGCACCACCGCCAGGACCTGGTGAACAGCCTCAAGGTCCGCCACGACGTCTTCGAGGTCCACGACGAGGAGGCCGCCGAGCCGTCCTCGCCCGCCGCCCTCCAGTCCGCCCCCGCCGCGGAGGCCCGGCAGCCGGTGGCCGAGTCGGGCGTCGCCCGGCTGGTGCGCACCACGCACCTGGCCATCCAGTCGCTGTCGGTGGACGACGCGGTGATGCAGATGAACTTGATGAACAACGACTTCTACGTGTTCCAGAACCAGCAGTCCCAGGCGCTGTCCATCGTCTACCGCCGCAAGGAGGGGGGGTTCGGCCTCATCGAACCGCACCTGCCCGAAGCGCCGGTGGCCGCCACCGGCACCTGACCGCCGGCCGGCCGAACCAGGGACCGGGTCCGGGGCTTTCCCCCGGGCCTGGGCCCGGGCCGGGACTCGGCACCGGGCTGACGCGCAGTGAGCGAAGCGCCTGTCACCGCCCAGGCTACCCTTGCGCGAATCCAGTGTGAGGAGTAATTGCCGGCCGAGGAATCATTGCCGGCCCGGAGCGCCAAGTGCGGGAGCGCCATTGAGAATCGCCGATTTCCTCAGCCCCCAGGCGGTCGTCGCGGACATGCAGTCCCGCACGAAACCGGAGGTGCTGCGCGAGCTGAGTGCCACGCTGTCCCGGGCGCACCCGAGTCTGCGCGAGGACCGGCTGGTGGCGGTGCTCCTGGAACGCGAGAAGCTGGGCAGCACGGGCATTGGCGAGGGCGTGGCCATTCCGCACGGCAAGCTGGCGGGCATGGACAGCCTCCAGGCGGCCTTCTGCGTGTCGCGGGCGGGCGTGGACTTCGAGTCCATCGACGGCAAGCCCACGCACCTGTTCTTCGCGCTGGTGGCGCCGGAGAACAGCGCCGGGGTGCACCTGAAGGCGCTGGCGCGCATCTCGCGCCTGTTCAAGAACCCGCGCTTCCGGGCGGCCATCCTCGAAGCGCCCACGGCCGCGGACATCCACGCCCTCATCATCCAGGAAGACGCGCGGCCCTGAGGGGCTGACAGGAGACGCCCCGCATGGACGTCGTCCTGCGTCCCATCAACGACCGCTTCTTCCACGAGCAGGTCCTGCCCTTCTTCACGCGCGCCATGGGGGATGCCGCCGGCGCGCTGGAGGCCCTCTCCAACCACCTGGGTGACGCGCAGGCGTTCACGCTCTGCCAGCGGCTGGCCTCGTCGGCGCTGCCGGGGGGCGTGGGGTCGGTGGACTCGGATGGGTGGATGGACCTGGTGGACCGGCTGGTGTTCCAGCCCTGGCACGAGGCGCCCGGCGGCTGGGAGGTGGGCGGTGCGCCCGGCGGCTACGCGGACGAGTGGGACGAGGCGCTGAACCTGGCGCTGATGGTGGAGGACCCGGCCTATCCCTACTGGGACACGAGGGCGGCGCGCACGGTGCGGGACAACTTCCGCCGGCGTCCCCCGGGCGAGCAGGGGCTGGCGTCGCTCCTGGCCGGGCAGTGGGACCCCTTCCCGGAGTTCCCCCCGGACCGCGTCTTCGTCACGCAGGGCCGGGGCGAGTACGCGGTCCGTGAGCGCTTCGCCTTCGCGGACTGGGCCTGGCGGCCAGCGAAGACGGTGGTGCACTGGCAGGTGAACCTGCCGCGCAAGCTGGAGCGGCTCCTGGCGCGCGAGCAGGAGCGCATGAAGCTGCCGTCGCTGCCGGAGCGCGACGAGGTGCTGGGCTACTGGACGGGCCGGCTGTCCCAGCCGCCGCCGCTGTCCGTGCTGTTCTCCGGCCTGGGCCCCAACGCGGCCACGTGGATCCGCGAGCTGGGCGCGCTCACGCTGCACCTGCGCACCGCCGCGCAGACGAAGCAGGGGCTGGCCGCGCTGGTGACGCGCGGGACCACCGTGCGGCTGTGAGCCGCTGAGGCCTGTCCGCTGGACAGGCACCCCGGCCCTTTCCCTGCATCGCCGTTCGCGGCCATGCTCCAGGGTCATGCTCCGCCACCTCGCCCTGATGGGGCCCGTGCTGCTCGTCTCCGCCGCGCTGCTGGCGGGGGGCTGTTCCTGCTCGAAGAAGGCGGCGGAGGCGCCGCGCACGGACCACGCAGCGCTCTACGGGGCGGACGCGGCCTACGCGGTGGGCATCACGCAGTCGCTGACGTACGAGGACGCGGTCCGCCACCGCACGCTGAAGCCGTGGGTCTGGTACCCGGTGGCGCCCGGCACGCCCATGGACAACCGCGCGCCGTCGGACCTGTTCAAGCCCTTCTACGGCGCGAAGGACGCACCGCTGTCGGACGCGCGCGAGCGCTGGCCGGTGGTGCTGCTGTCGCACGGGAGCGGGGGCTCGGTGATGGACCTGTCCTGGTTCGGTTCGAACCTGGCGGCGCACGGCTTCGTCGTCGTGGCGGTGAACCACCCGGGCAACACCTACGGCGACACCAGCCCGGAGGGCTTCGCGCGCGCCTACGAGCGCCCCCAGGACTTCACGGTCATCCTGGACCACCTGCTGAAGGACCCGAAGTGGGGCCCGCGCGTGGATCCGGAGCGCATCGGCGCGGCGGGGCACTCCATGGGGGGCTACACGGCGCTGGCGCTGGTGGGGCTGAACCTGAACCTGGAGTGGATTGAGAAGCGCTGCAAGACGCCGGGCACCCGCGAGGAGATTGGCTGCGAGGGCCTGCGCGACGTGGACTACCGCCGCATCGACATGAAGCACGCGCGAGCGTCGTACCTGGATCCGCGCGTGAAGGCCGCGTTCGCGATGGCGCCGGGCATGGCGGCCTCCTTCGAGGCGCGGGACACCGCCGACATCCAGAAGCCCGTGGAGCTGGTGCTCGCGAAGGGCGACGAGCTGATGCCGCACGAAGGGCACGGCCTGCACCTGGCGGGACTGCTGCCGCCCGCGACCACGACGACGGTGGTCCTGGACGACGCGGGGCACTTCACCTTCCTGCCCGAGTGCTACCCGAAGGGCTTCGACGTCATCGCGATGCTGTGCCGCGACCCGGTGCCCGGGACGCGCCCGGCCTCGCACGCGCGCACGAACGCGGAGGGCGTGGCGTTCTTCCGCCGCACGCTGGACGTGCGCTAGGCCGGGGCCGCGGCCTTCGGCGGGCTCTCCAGCAGGAGGGTGACGGGCCCGTCGTTGACGAGCGCGACCTTCATGTCCGCGGCGAAGATGCCGGTGCCCACGGTGAGGCCGCGCTGGCGCAGGGCTTCGCAGGCGCGCTCGTAGAGGGCCTTGGCGGCGACGGGCTCCATCGCGTCGATGAAGCTGGGCCGGCGGCCCTTGCGCGCGTCGCCGTAGAGGGTGAACTGGCTGACGACGATGAGGTGCCTGGAGGTGTCCTCCAGCGACAGGTTCATCTTGCCGTCGGCGTCCTCGAAGATGCGCAGCGTGGCCAGCTTCTCCACCATCCACGTCAGGTCCGCGTCGGTGTCGCCCTTGCCCACGCCCAGCAGCACGAGCAGGCCCGGGCCCATCTCGCTCACGCGCTGGCCGTCCACCGTCACCGACGCTTCCAGGACCCGCTGCACCACGGCCTTCATGGGTTCACTCCCTTTCGTCCCTGCTTCCTGCCAGGGCGCCCGGGGCCTTCAAGTCACCGGCCCTCGTGGCGAGGATCCATCGCGTCGCGCAGCGCATCCCCCAGGAGGTTGAAGCCCAGCACGGTCAGCGCCAGCGCGATGCCGGGGAAGAGGGCCACGTGCGGCGCCACCAGCAGGTACTGCGTCCCCTGGTCCACCAGCGCGCCCCACGACGGCGTGCCCGGGGGGACGCCCAGCCCCAGGAAGCTCAGGGACGCCTCCGCGACGATGGCGCCCGGCAGCGCGAAGGTCGCCTGCACGAGGAGCGGCCCCCGCCGCGTTGGGCAGCAGGTGCGCATCGAGGATGCGGCCCGGTCCGCTGCCCAGGGCCCGGAGCGGCCTGCACGTAGTCGGCCGCTCGCGCAGGGTGAGCACCTGGCCGAGCGTCCGTCAGCCGCGCGTAGCCCGTCCATCCGGTGAAGGAGAGCGCGAACACGACGTTCGCGAGGCTGGGGCCCAGCACGGCGGTGATGAACAGCGCCAGCAGGATGCCGGGGAAGGCGAGCAGCACGTCCACCAGCCGCATCAGCGCTTCGTCCACGAACCCGCCCGCGTAGCCCGCGATGCCGCCCAGCGTGATGCCCACCGCGGCGGACAGCACCACGGCGAAGAAGGACACCTCCAGCGACACGCGCGCGCCGTGGAGCACGTGGGTGAGCACGTCGATGCCGTTCTCCCCCGTGCCCAGCGGGTGGCCGGAGGTCGGGCGCGACAGCTCGCGCGTGAGGTCGATGGCGTCCGGCGAGTGGGGGCTGAGCCACGGCGCGAACAGCGCGGTGAACACCCAGACACACGCCACGGCGAGCCCGAACCGGGCGCCCCAGGAGCGCGGCCGGAGGCGGTGGGCCGCGCTCATGAGCGCCTCCGCACGCGAGGTCGACCCACGCATAGGCCACGTCCGTGAGCGTGTTGACCAGGACGTAGCTGAAGGTGAAGAGGAGCACCGTCGCGCGCACGGTGTTGTAGTCGCGCTTCTCGATGGCGGTGAGCAGCAGCGTGCCCATGCCCGGCCACGCGAACACCTTCTCCGTCACGATGGCGCCGCCCAGCAACGCGCCGAACTCCAGGCCCAGCACGGTCACCAGTGGCAGGAGCGCGTTGCGGAACGCGTGCTTCCACAGCACCACGCGGGGGGACAGTCCCTTGGCCCGGGCCACGGTGACGTAGTCCTCGCGCAGCGCCTCGAGCATCGTGGCGCGGGTCATCCTCGCCAGGAACGCGGCGAGCGCGGTGCCCAGCGTGAACGCGGGCAGCACCAGGTGCCTCCACGACTCCGCGCCGGACACGGGCAGCCAGTCCAGCTTCAGCGCGAACAGGATGATGAGCACGGGGCCCAGCCAGAAGCGGGGCAGGGCGACCCCCGCGACGGACACGCCCATGGCCGCCGCGTCCACCGGAGTCCCGCGCCGCGCCGCCGCCATCACGCCCAGGGGCAGCGCCAGCACCAGCGACACCGCCATGGCCGCCACCGTGAGCAGCAGCGTGTACGGCAGCGCCGCGCCCAGGGCCGGGAGCACCTTGCGCTGGAACGGGGGCAGCGACGTGCGCAGCTCCCCGGTGGCCAGGTCGCGAGCGAACGTCCAGAGCTGCGCGTACCACGGCAGGTCCAACCCCACCGCCTGCCGCAGCGCCGCGCGGTCCACCTGCGTCGCCTGTTCCCCCAGCATCACGTCCACCGGGTCGCCGGGCACGAGGTGCAGGAACAGCGACACGAGCAGCAGCGCACCGACCATCGCGATGACCGCGGACACGAGCCTCCGGCTCACGGCGTGCCCCCCGGCTCGGGCGTCACTTCCCGCGCCTTCGCCAGCGGCAGCAGCAGGCCATGCGCGCTGGGCTCGAAGTCCGCGAGCCGTGACGACACCACCGCGATGCTCGCCTCATGCCACAGCGGGATGACGGGCAGCGCCGCGTCCAGTTCCCGCTGCGCCTCTGCGTACAGCGTCCGCCGCTCCTCCCTCGACGCCCGCGTCGCCGCGTCCAGCACGCGGTCCAGCGCCGGGTCCTTCAGCGCGCCCCGGTTGAACCCGCCCCAGTGGTTCTCCGGCCCGGGGATGTTCGCGGAGTGGAACGCGCCCCGGAGCAGGTCCGGCTCCATCACGGCGGCCCACTTCAACGTGAACAGCTCGAAGCGTCCCCGGCGCACGTCCTCGAAGAACGTCCCGAACTCCAGCGCCCGCACCTGCACCGCCACGCTGCCCTTCGCCAGCTGCTCCTTGAGCACCAGCGCCACCGCGCGCCGGAAGCGGTCCGTGCTCGTCTTGAACGTGAAGGACAACCGGGGCTGCCCTCCGGGCCCGTCCGGATCCGGATACCCCGCCGCGTCCAGCAGCCGGGCCGCCTCCTCCGGCGCGTAGCCGCACCCCGGCGTGGCCGTGAACGCCCAGTGCGCGCGGGGCAGCATGCTGGACGCGGGCTCCGCCAGCCCGTGCAGCTTGTGCTCCACCAGCGGGCGCACGTCGATGAGGTGGCACAGCGCCTGCCTCACGCGCACGTCCGCGAGCGGCCCCTCCCGCAGGTTGAGCCCCAGGTACGTGAAGCCCGTGCCCGGCTTCGTCACCACGCGCAGGTGCGGCGCCTTCCGGAGCGCGGGCAGCACCGCCGGGGACACGCCGTTCACCACCAGGTCCGCCCGGCCCTTGAGCAGCTCCAGCACCCGCGTCGTCTCGTCCCGCACCACCCGGAACGTCAGCCGCGACACGGCGGGCTTTCCTCCATGCCAGCCCTCGAAGGGCGTCAGCGTCAGGTGCTCCTCGTCCGGCCACGACTCGAACCGGAACGGCCCCGCGCCCACCGGATGCGCTCCCTGCGCCTCGATGCCGCCGGGCCCCGCGCGCTCCGAGGGCAGGATGGCCGCGGACAGCTCCGCGAGCAGCGGCGCATAGGGGCGCTTCAGGTGGAAGCGCACCGTGCGGGCATCCACCACCTCCACCCGGTCCACCGGCTCGTACCGCTCGCGCTTGGGGCTGCCCAGCTTCGGGTCCCGCAGGGCGTCGAAGGTGGCCTTCACGTCCTCGGCGGTGAGGGCGCTGCCGTCGTGGAAGGTGAGCCCCGGGCGCAGGACGAACTCCATCACCGTGGGGGAGACCTCCCGGAAGGACTCCGCCAGTTGGGGCACCGGCCGGCTGGCGTCGTCGAAGGTGAGCAGCCCCGGACTGACGAGCTGCGCCAGCCGCTGTCCATGGGCCGTGAGGGCGAAGCGATCATCCAGGCTGTCCGGTGGGGCCTCCAACAACACCGTGATGCCCGCGGGCGGCACCGGGACGCGGCAGCCGAAGTCAAGCGCCAGCGCCAGCGCGAGGACGAACACCCGGACGGCACGGAAGGGCAGGGGAGGCATGGCGTCTGTCACGATGTGGATGTCAGGCGGAGCCTCCATGCTGCGACAGCCTCCTTCTTGTTTCCAGGAAGCAGGCAGGCGTGCAGGGTAGTGGCAGCCGTGGATCCTCCCCCCACCCTTGCCGCCCCTTTCCTCCCTTCTTCATAATGGAACGCGACTTCCCCGGAGCGTGCGTGCAGGTTTTTCGAACCAGACCCTTCTGGGCAGCGACCGCCATTGCCCTGTGGCTGCCTTCCGTCACCCTGGCCGCGTCGCCGTCCGCCGAGAAAAAGGCTGAACGCGAGGCGCTGAAGAACGCGCTCGTGCAGGTGATGCAGCGCACCGCCCTCAAGAGCAGCCGCGTCGGCGTGCACATGCAGAGCCTGGACGACGGCACCGTGGTGTTCAGCCACAACGCGGACGAGCTGCTCAACCCCGCCTCCAACGTGAAGCTCGTCACGTCCTCCGCGGCGCTCGTCGCGCTGGGGCCGGAGTACCGCTACGAGACGGAGTTCCTCGTCGAGCCGGAGCTGCCCGCCGACGGCAAGGTCAAGACGCTCTACGTGCGCGGCAAGGGCGACCCCACCCTCACCACCGAGCGCCTCTACGCCATCACCTCCGAGCTGCTCCACGCGGGCCTCAAGGAGGTGCAGGACATCGTCGTGGACGACTCCTGGTTCGACTCCGAGCGCACGCCGCCCGGCTACGACCAGGAGGACTCCGACCGCGCGTACATGGCGCCCACCGGCGCGGTGAGCCTCAACTGGAACGCCGTGGCCGTCTACGTGCGCTCCGCCCCCGGCGGCAAGGCCGTGGTGGACATGGAGCCGCCCAGCGACTTCTTCGTCGTGGACAGCGCCGTCACCAGCGGCCGCGCGCGGCGCGTGTTCGTGAAGTCCGCCGCCTACGGCGACCGGCAGAAAATCATCGTCAAGGGCCAGGTCCCCGACGAGCGCGGCCCCGTGAGCGTCTGGAAGAAGATCGACAACCCGCCCATGTACTTCGGCGGCTCGCTCAAGCAGCTGCTCGTGTCGCGCGGCGTGAGGGTGAGGGGCAAGGTGAAGCAGGGCCTGACGCCGTCGCGCGCGAAGGTCGTGCACGTGTCCCAGTCCGACACGTTCGACATCGTCCTCAAGCGCCTCAACAAGCTGTCCAGCAACTTCGTCGCGGAGATGCTGCTCAAGACCCTGGGCGCGGAGCTGCGAGGCGCGCCGGGCTCCTTCACCAAGGGCATCGACGTGGTGGAGGAGTTCCTGGCCCGCGACGTGGGCATCCCGCGCGGCACCTACGTGATGAAGAACGGCAGCGGCCTCAACGACGCCAACCGCTTCTCCACCGCGCAGGTGGACCGGCTGCTGCGCCACATGTACGAGCGCTTCCCGCTGGCCCCGGAGTACCTGTCCTCGCTGGGCATCGCCGGCAAGGACGGCACGCTCAAGTACCGCTTCGACGGCACGGACGCCGTGGGCCGGCTGCGCGCCAAGACGGGCACCCTGGAGGGCGTCTCCGCGCTCAGCGGCTACGTGCAGTCCGCGGGCGGGGAGAAGTTCTCCTTCTCCATCATCGTCAACGACTACGCGGGCCGCGCCGGCCCCGTCATCGCGGGCATGGACGCGCTGGGCGCCGCCGTGGCCGCCACCGGCTCCACGCTGGGGCCGGACACCGCGCTGGCCTCCCTCAACGAAGGCCAGAAGCCCCAGGGCGGCCTGACGGACATCGCCAACCGCGTGAAGACCTACCTGGAGCTGGGCAAGCAGCGGGACTCGCGCAACATCGGCTTCCTGCGCACCGCGTGGCGCAGCGAGCGCGACCCCGCCGTGCGCGCCGTGCTGGCGGAGAGCCTCTACCAGTCCAACCCGCACGACTACCTGGGCACCCGCACGCTGCTGGACAGCTACTCCGCCACGGACGACGTCTACGGCCGCCTGCGCCAGGTGGCCCACGCCCTGTCGGTGGACGTGCCCGGCGTGAGCAGCATGGTGGAGCTGGCGTCCGGCGGGAACACGGAGGCCCTGGCCCGCGTGCTGGAGCTGTGCCGCGCGGCGGACGTCGCCCATGACGCGCAGGCGCAGGAGGAGCTGGTGGACGGCCTGGGCGAAGTGGCCCGCACGGCCCCGGAGGAGCTGGTGGCCACCCTGCGCGACGCGAGCCCCGCCGAGCGCGACGCGACCGTGCCGCTGCTGGCCCAGGGCCTGGTGAAGGCCGGTGACACCACGCACCCGTTCTGGAAGTCCCTGCGCAAGCTGGGCTCCGGCGGGGCGGATGCGCAGCTCGTCACCTTCGCCAAGGGCCTGGACTCCACCCTCACCACCAAGACGGCCGAGGCCCGGACCTCCCAGCGCGCCCAGCCCGTCCAGGTGGTCGCGCCCGCGTCCGCCACGCCCAACATCGTGCCCGCCTCCGGCATCCTCCGCCCGGGCGGGTAGTCCTCCTCACGCCGCGCCCGCCGCCCGGACGCCCGCCGTCCGGGCGGGGGTTCCTCCCCCCTCCCTCCCAAGCCCCTGGAATCCCTGACGCTCCCCGCCCGGAGAGCAGGCAGGCGTGCGTCCTGGCAGCCCCCGGCCGGTTTCTCGCCAGGGGAATGTCAGTGGTGGATGCTATGGGCTGAAGGACCTGTCGGGGCGTGTAGCCCCGCGGGTTGTGCCGGGCCCTTGGTGGGCCGGGTTTCGGGAGGAAACATGGCTGGAGGCGTGAACAAGGTCATTCTCATCGGCAATCTCGGGGCGGACCCCGAGGTGCGCTTCACCCCGGGCGGTCAGGCCGTGGCGAACTTCCGCATCGCGACGAGCGAGAGCTGGAACGACAAGAACGGCCAGAAGCAGGAGCGCACCGAGTGGCACCGCATCGTCGTCTGGGGAAAGCTCGCGGAGCTGTGCGGCGAGTACCTCAAGAAGGGGCGGCAGTGCTTCGTCGAAGGCCGTCTGCAGACGCGCGAGTGGATGGATAAGGAGAACAAGAAGAACTACACCACCGAGGTCGTCGCCACCTCCGTCACCTTCCTCGGCGGCCGTGACGCCGGTGAGGGCTACAGCGGCGGCGCTGGCAATGGCGGTGGGCGCCGGCAGCAGCAGCAGGGCAACGGCGGCTACTCCCAGGGGCGTGACGACTACGGCCAGCCGCCTCCCATGGGCATGGACGACGGTGGCGGCATGGGCGGTGGCAGCCACGGCGGCGCGGCGGACGAAGACATCCCGTTCTGACGCCTGGGGCCGCTGCCCTTGAAAAGCGAACCGGCCGCTCCTGGATGTCAGGGGCGGCCGGTCGTGTTTTCAGCGCCGGAGCGCGAGGCTCCGGCTCCCCGAGGACTTCGGTCAGCCGACGTCCAGGCCCGCCGGGCCGTACGCCGCGCCCGCCGTGTAGAGGGCGTAGATGGCGCCCCAGGACATGGCCAGCAGGATGAGGAAGATGAGGATGGAGATGGGCTCGAAGCGGCGCATGGAGCGGTCGGTCGCGAGGATGCCCCAGCCCATGCCGAAGGTCTGCAGGCCGTTGGCCAGGTGGTACGCGGTGCCCAGCGTGCCCAGCAGGTAAACCATCAGCGTGGGGCCGTGGTAGTGCATCTCCCGCGCGATATCCATGAAGGGCTCCGCGTGGCCCTCCACCAGGCGCGGGTGCAGGAACGCCAGCCAGATGTGCGCGCCCAGGAACGCGAGCACGCCCAGGCCGGCCACGCGCTGCACGAGGTACTTGAGGTTGCCGTAGTTGTTGTAGGCGAGGTTGTTGGGCTTCATCGTGAAGATGCGCACCAGCCCCCACGCCGTGTGGATGAGCAGCGGCAGCATGACGATGATGAACGTGAACGCCTGGGCGAACGGGTTCGCGTACTCCGTCACCGACTTTTCCCAGGCCGTCGCGCCGTAGAAGGCGGACAGGTTGTCCCACAGATGGTTGATGACCCAGATGCTCAGGGGCACCACGGCGAGGAACGAACCCAGCCGCGACTTCAAGAGGGGCGTCCGGTCGGTGAGGGCTTCGGCGGTGGCTTGGGTGCTCATCGGGTCTCCAGCGGGGCGCGCGGACGGGTGGGGTGAGGACCCCCGCGAGCCCAAGTCAGGGCCTGGGTGCTACGGCCAGCAGGCGGTTTATAGCCGTTCCGTCACGCGGGCTGGATTTCTTCCGCACCCGCCCGTGCCAGCCGCAAGACACCGACTCATAAGCCCGGGCGATGCCAGCCCCCCGCCCCGACTGCTGGCCGCCAGGCGGGCGTCCCGCCCCCGTCCCTCTTCCGTTGGCGGGCGCGAACGGGTGGGGCACGCTAACCAGCCCTATGCCCGATGAGCTCGTCAGTGGATTGTTGAAGGCGTCGGACCTGCGCCTGGTCCTCGCCACCACCGGGGCCCTGTCCCGCCAGGCCCGCGCCACGCACCAGAGCATGCCGGCCTCCGCCGCCCTGCTGTCCCAGGGCCTCACCGCCGCCGCCCTCATGGGCTCGCTGAGGAAGGGCACGGACTCCCGGATCAACGTGCAACTGGAGTGCGACGGCCCCCTGCGCGGCCTCTTCGTGGACGGCGACGCGAACGGCGTCGTGCGCGGCTACGTGAAGAACACCCTGGTGGAGTACGTGGGGACGGAGGGCAAGTACCACTGGCGCCCGGTGCTCGGGAACCAGGGCTTCCTGTCCGTGCTGCGCGACCAGGGCGGCGGCGAGTACTACCGCTCGTCCGTGGAGCTGGAGCACTTCGACCTGGTGGCGGACCTGGAGCGCTACTTCCACCAGTCGGATCAGGTCCCCTCGCACCTCTTGATGGCGCAGCTGCCCGGCGTGGTGGACGGCCAGGAGGATGCGCTCGCCACCGTGGTGGGACTGCTCGTGCAGCCCCTGCCCAACGGGGACAGGGACGCCTTCAAGGCGCTGGGCACCCGGCTCAAGGCGCAGTTCCAGACCGCCGTGCAGGCGCACGCGCAGGACGGGGCGCTGACCCTGCTGCGCTCGCTGGTGCCGGAGGCGGACCTGGAGGTCATGTCGCGCTACCCCCTGCGCTTCACCTGTTCGTGCAGCCGCGACCGCGTGAAGCTCGCGCTGCTCGCCATGGGCCGCGAGGAGCTCCAGGACCTGCTGGTGAAGGAGGGCCAGGCGGAGGCCACCTGCCAGTTCTGCACGACGCGCTATGTCATCCCCGGCGCGGAGCTCCAGCGGATGCTCACGGAAGGCACCGCCTGACGCGGCGCCGGGGCCCGCGGGCCCCGGTGGGCTCGCCGGTGGGCTCGCCGGTGGGCTCGGTGGACCCGCTGTCTTGAAGACAGACATCCTCCTCCCGGCGCGGGCATGTTTCAGCGCC
The DNA here is from genome assembly GCF_046520365.1 of Corallococcus sp. 4LFB. Classification (NCBI taxonomy): domain Bacteria; kingdom Pseudomonadati; phylum Myxococcota; class Myxococcia; order Myxococcales; family Myxococcaceae; genus Corallococcus; species Corallococcus sp. 4LFB. The sequence goes on along the minus strand of NZ_JBKGHJ010000102.1, from coordinate 1,430 downwards.
TCACATCGTCCAGGGAAGCAGACGCGGCGGTTGTGGCGGGGTCGCGGTGCTCGGGATATGACAGGACCGCCGCACCTCACCCGGAGCTTTCGCCGTGGCCATCAAGCGGGCAGCGCCGCCGAAGTCCCAGGACCAGCGCAACCCTTCCCCGAAGCCTGTCGTGCCCTCCTCCACCCAGAAGGATGGGGCGGAGAAGCTCGTCTCCATTCCCAATGACATGGTGCTGGCGCCCCAGGTGGAGGCCCCGCGCCAACCCTCCGGCCGCGACCATTCCCGGCAGAAGTCCACCGGCGTGGTGGAGCTGTCGTGGGCGGAGTTCGACCGCAAGGTGCAGAAGCTGGCGCGCACCATCCGTCAGGCGTGGGAGCCGCAGGCGGTGGTGGGCGTGGCCCACGGCGGCGTGTTCGTGGGCGGGGCGCTCGCGGGCGCCCTGGGCTGCGAGTTCTTCCCCGTGCGCATCAGCCGCCGCAGCCGCGACAAGGGGGAGCGCACCCAGGAGCGCGGCCAGCCGCAGGTGAGCGAGGAGATGCCCCCGGAGCTCAAGGGCCGCCGCGTGCTCATCGTGGACGACATCGCGTCCAGCGGGGACACGCTGGAGCTGGCCACGGCGCTCGCGAAGAAGGTGGGCGCGAAGGAGATCCGCACCGCGTGCCTGATTGCGCGGCCGGAGGGCTTCACGCCGGACCACGTGGGGCTGTCCACGGACTCGCTCTTCGTCTTCCCGTGGGACTACGAGCCGGTGATGGGCGACGCGCACTTCGACGACGACCCCGACAAGGCCGGGGCCTAGGCTCCGGGCTCGGGCTCCGGGCTCCGGGCTCCAACGACAAGGGCGCTGACGCGGCGATGATCATCGGGACGGCGGGGCACATCGACCACGGCAAGACGTCCCTCGTGAAGGCGCTGACGGGCACCGACACCGACCGGCTCCCGGAGGAGAAGCGGCGGGGCATCACCCTGGAGCTGGGCTTCGCCCACCTGCCCCTGCCGGACGGGCAGGTGGCGGGCGTGGTGGACGTGCCCGGCCACGAGCGCTTCGTGAAGGCCATGGCCGCGGGCGCGGGCGGCGTGGACCTGGCGGTGCTGGTGGTGGCCGCCGACGAGGGCGTCATGCCCCAGACGCGCGAGCACCTGGACATCTGCCGGCTGCTCGGCGTGAAGGCGGGCGTCGTCGCGCTCACCAAGGCGGACCTGCTGGACGCGCTGGGCGAGGACTGGCGCGCGCTGGTGGAGGCGGACCTCGCCGCGCTCACCGCCGGCACCTTCCTGGAGGCCGCGCCCGTGGTGCCGGTGTCGTCGCGCACGGGCGCGGGCTGCCGGAGCTGAAGTCCGCGCTCGGCCGCGCGGGCGGCGCGCTGCCACGCCGTCCCTCCGAGGGCCCCGCGTTCCTCCCCCGTGGACCGGGCCTTCACCATCAAGGGCTTCGGCAC
>NZ_JBKGHJ010001029.1:0-1212 GCF_046520365.1 Corallococcus sp. 4LFB | reverse complement strand
TGCGCCCCCGCGAGCGCCTCCGCCACGTTGGCGCCGCTGCCGGCGCTGCCGAGCACGTCCGCGATGGCGTCCCCGCCGCCGGGGCCCTTGCCGCCCAGCAGCTTGAGGATGCCGGTGCTCGCGACCTTCGCCTCCATCTGCTGCCGGCGCTCCGCGGTGTTGACGGGCGCGGTCGTCGGGTCCGTGGCGGCGACCGGCTTCTTCGGGGCGGTCTTCACCTCGTCCGGCTTCTTCTCCTCGGTGGAGCCCGTGTCCTGGGGCTCCTCCTTCTTCGCGGGCTGCTGCGGGATGATGGCGCGCACGAAGCGGTCTTCCAACTGGTCCAGCTCCACCTCCGCCTCCACCGGCGCCGGCTGGGCGACGATGAGCGCGACGCTCAGCACGTAGAGCACCAGCATCGACAGGAGGATGCCGAAGAAGAGGCGGTCCACCGTGCGCCACGGGCTGGCCTTCAGCTCCGGGGGCAGCGCGGGCCTGGAGCCCTCCGCGGGCGCGGGGACGAAGTGGAAGAAGAGGGTGGCGTCCGGCAGCTCCACCTTGCCGCGCGCGCTCTCCTGCAGGGGCAGGTCGAAGGTGTCGTCCGCGCGGCGCGTGGCCAGCCCCTGGGCGCGCACCGCGTCGAAGTCCACGTCCGACGAGCCCAGGTTGACGCGGCCCTGCATGTGCTCGTCGATGATGAGGTGGAACTGCTGGCCGCGGTTCTCCAGCACCTTGAAGCGCGGCGGGCGCTCCTGGGACGGGGGCAGGACGATGGTGTTGCGGGCGTCCTCGCCAATGGTGACGGAGTCGTGGAGCAGGTGGTGCTCTTCGACGATGCGCCCGTCCTGGATGACGCCGACGCGCAGCAGCTTGGGGCGGGTTTGAAGGGCCATGTGACTAGAACGGGTCCTGCTGCACGCTCTGGACCACCTTGGGCGCGAAGCTCTCCGTGCGGTTCAGGTCGTCGAAGCTCGGCTTGGAGCGGTCGAGGAAATAGAAGGCTTCCGGCTTCTGGATGCGCCCCTCGACCTTGATGGCTTCCAGGTGGATGGCCTTGGCCTGCTTCTTCGCGGGCGTCGCGCCCTCCGCCGCCTTCTTCGTGGACGCGGGGTCCTCCGCCCAGGACGGACGGGCGACGGCAAGCAGCAGCAGGAGGAGGGCGGGGCGCATGGGCGGAGGTCGTGGCTACCGGACGTCTTTGGACACCTTACCCGAGGCGCCCGGCCGCGTGGC
>NZ_JBKGHJ010001028.1:0-1215 GCF_046520365.1 Corallococcus sp. 4LFB | reverse complement strand
TGGAGGCCAGGGGGCTCCGCGTCGCGCCGGAGCAGGGGCACGCCGGACCTCCACCCGCGTGCCCTTGCCCATCTGGCTGGTGATGAGGATGCGCCCGCCGTGCTGCAGGACGATGCGGCGGCTGAGCGCTAGGCCCAGGCCGGTGCCCTCCCCGGCCGCGCGCGTGGAGAAGAAGGGCTGGAAGAGCCGCTCCAGGTCCTCCGGGCGGATGCCCACGCCGGTGTCCACGATGGTGACGAGCGCTTCGTCGCCCTGCTGCGCCGTCTCCACCTGCACGCGGCCGGTGTCGCCCACCGCGCGCACGGCGTTGTCCAGGAGGTTGAGCCACACCTGGTTGAGGGTGCCCGGGTCGCCCCAGATGGGCTCCGCGCACTGGTACGAGCGCTCCACCACGACGCCCGGCGGGATGCGCCAGCCCAGCACGCTGAGCGTGGAGTCGAGCGCGGCATCCAACCGCACCGCCACGGGCTTCTCCGCCGTGCGCACGAAGGACAGGAGCGACTCCGCCAGGTGGCGGATGCGCTGGCCGCACTCCTCCATCACCTCCAGCATGGCGGGGCCCAGGTTGGGGTCGCCGCCGGTCTGCTTCCCCTGGACGACCTCCTTGAGCGGGATGAGCGCGTTCATCAGCCCGTTGAGGGGGTTGCGCACCTCGTGCGCGAAGCCGGAGGTGAGCAGGCCGATGGCCGCCAGCCGCTCGTTCTCCGCCGCGCGCACGGCCGCCTCGCGCAGGCGCAGCTGCGTCTCCACGCGCGCCAAGAGCTCGCGCGGGCTGAAGGGCTTGCCCAGGTAGTCATTGGCGCCCGCGCCCAGGGCCTCCACCTTGGCGGACACCTCCTGGCGCGCGGTGAGCAGGATGACGGGCAGGTCCACCGTCTGCGCGTGGGAGCGCAGCTGCACCAGGAGGTTCAGGCCGGACAGCACCGGCATCATCACGTCGGACACCACCAGGTCCGGCCGCTCCTCCAGGGCGCGGCGCACGCCCTCCTCGCCGTTGGTGGCCTCCAGCACCCGGTAGCCCGGCGCGAGGATGTCCGCGATGAAGGCGCGGATCTCCGCGTCGTCCTCCACCACCAGGATGCGCGGCGCCTTCGCGTCCGCGCGCGTGTGGTCCTGCGGCTCCGAGGGGCGCTGCGCCCCGGCGACGGTGGCGGCCAGCACGGTGGCGAAGCGGCCGGAGCTGCGGCGCTCGCGGCGCGTGGGCAGGTCCGTGGC
>NZ_JBKGHJ010001027.1:0-1219 GCF_046520365.1 Corallococcus sp. 4LFB | reverse complement strand
CTGGCCGGAGGCGCCCGCCGCCGCCATCGAGGGCCTGTCGGACAACGTGGTTCGCATGGGCGGAACGGCGGCGGGGCTCGCGCTGGTGTGCGCGGTCCTGGCGTGGCGGCCCCGGCTGGGTCTGGGGCTGGTGGCGCTCCAGGGCGCGGCGCTCTTCCTGGAGAACGGGCCGCTCTACCAGGTGTCCCCGGCGGAGATATTGGAGACGCCGCCTCCGTTCGCGGAGCGGATCCGCGCGTCCGCGCCGGCGGAGGAGCCGGTGCGGGTGAACACGGTGGTGAAGGGCTACGGGGCGCCGCCCCTGCCCGGCTACGAGTTCAAGGACCGGCTGAGCCTGGGGCAGGTGGCGGTGCTGGCGCCGGACACGTCGGTGTTCTGGGGTATCGAGAGCGCGGGCAGCTACCTGCCGGGGCGGAGCACGCGCCTGCTGCGGCTGATGGGCGACGCACGGCGCTGGTCCTTCGAGCTGGCCCCGCGCCTGTCCACGCCCTTCACGGTGACCCATACGCGCGACCTGGGCGCGGCCCGCCGCCGGGAGCGCGCGTGCTGGCGCAGGAGCCGCTCTTCGAGACGACGCTGCTGGCACATCCGCAGCGCCCGCGCGGATCCACCTGGCCCGGCCGGAGTGCGTGGCGACGTTCGATGAGGCGCTGGCGCGGATGACGGCGCCCGAGCTGCCCGCGCCCGGTACCGTCCTCGTGGAGTGCCCGGCGCCGCTGCCGGTGGAGGCCGCGTCCGGTACCGGAGGCGTGCGGGTCTCGCGCGAGTCGCCGGAGCACTTCACGGTGGACCTGGAGGCCGCCGCGCCCTCGGTGCTGGTGATCAACGATGCGTACCTGCCCGGCTGGACCGCGACGCTGGATGGCGAGCCCGCGCCCATCCTCGCCGCCAACGTGGCGGTGCGCGCGGTGGCGGTGCCGGCGGGACGTCACACTGTGGTGATGCGCTACCGCACGCCGGGGCTCGTTGCCGGGCTGTGGCTGGGCTCGCTCACGCTGGGCGCGCTGGGCGCCGCGATGGTCGTGTCGCGGCGCCGTCCCCAGAGCTGAGCGTCAGGCGTTCTGACCTGGAGGCTTTCTCCGGGATGAGAGGGTGAGAACCCGGCTGGGACGCCCCGTCGGCGGCGGAGCGCGTGAACTGGTCCGACAGTCGGACCAGTGGGGCTTCGTTGGGCGGGAGGGCTCCCCGTCAGCGGCGGACCGCGTGAACTGGTCCGACA
>NZ_JBKGHJ010001026.1:0-1234 GCF_046520365.1 Corallococcus sp. 4LFB | reverse complement strand
GCGGCGACCAGCTGGGGCCAGCGCGGCGGCGGGTCCGGCAGGTGGTCCCCCCGGCCGTCCGCGTGCGCCTGGGCGCGCAGCATGAAGAGGTCCAGCCCGTGCAGCAGCACGTCCACCACCGGGCGCGGCATCTTCTGCGTGTGCGCCTTGAGCGGCGCCAGCGCGTCCTCCAGCTTGTGGGCGATGTCGCCCAGGTCCTGGAGCCCCAGGGACGAGGCGCTGCCCTTCAGCGTGTGCAGGTGCCGGCCCAGCCGCGTATAGATTTTCGCGAGCGCGTCGTTCTCCAGCCCCTCGCGCTCCAGCTCCAGCAGGTCCATGGTGACCTTCTGGATGACCTCCTGGGCCTCCACGGCGAAGCCCGCCACCAGCGGCTGCAGCATCGGATCAACGGGCATGGCGCACTCCCACGTCGGAGCGGAGGAACAGGCGCCGCGGGTCGATGAGGTGGATGAGCTGCCGGTCCTGGGTGAAGACCTCCACCACCGGCCCTTCCGACCGGGCGCGCGCGGCCTCCACGGACGCGAGCGGCAGCGTGGTGGGGCGCGGGATGGCCTCGCAGTCGAGCGCGCACAGCTCGCCGTCGCCCCGGTCCACCACCAGCAGCACGGCCGGGTCCTGCCGCCACCCGTGGCCGCCCAGGAGCGACGCCAGGCTCAGCGCGGACAGCACCTGCCCCTGGAAGCGCAGCACGCCAATGACCGCGGGCGCCGACAGCGGCACCGGCGTCACCATGCGCAGGGGCAGCGCCGCGCGCAGCGACTCCAGCGGCAGCGCGTAGCGCTCCTCGCCCAGCGGGAACTCGGCGATCCAGTGGACCGCCTCCTCCACCGTCGACTCGCCCTGCTCGCGCAGGCGCGCGGCCCGGCGCGCGAGCAGCTCCCGCGTCTCATCCTCCAGGGCCTCGTCCACCATCCGCGGCGTCCCCTTCATTCCAGCGCCCCCAAATTCAGGTAGGCGTCAGCGGACGCCAGATAGAAGCGCGCGGGCAGCGCCTCCGGTCCATCCACCAGCGCGTCCGGCGGCAGCAGCCCCGCCCGCGTGCGCAGGGCGCGCATCAGCGGGAAGCCGCGTCCCGGCGCCCGCGCGCTCACGCAACAGCGCCAGCTCCAGCAGGCCCGGCAGGTAGTCCGGCGCCTGCTTCACGAGCAGCTCCAGCACCGCCGTCGCCCCGGCCACGTTGCCCTCTTCAATCCGCTCCAGCGCCTGCAGGTGCAGCCGCGCGGGCGAGGGCGGA
>NZ_JBKGHJ010001025.1:0-1236 GCF_046520365.1 Corallococcus sp. 4LFB | reverse complement strand
CTTCGAGCGCGCCGGTTCGCTGGAGCAGGCGCTGGCGCTGTACCAGGCGCTGGGCGCGCGCGAGTCGCTGGCGCACCTGCTGGGCCGCATGCACCGGCCCATGGAGGCCGCGCAGGTGTTCCGGGTGCTGGGCAACGCTCACGCGAGCTGGAGATGCTGCGCGCGGTGCCCGCGGACGACGCGCAGCGGCCGGAGGCGGTGCTGCGCATGTGCGAGCTGCTGGACGCGGAGGGCGCGACGTGGCGCGCGCTGGTGCTCCTGGCGGACGGCATCAAGCACGCGACGGGGGCGGGGCTGCTCTTGCTCCAGGCGGAGCAGGCGCGGCTGCTCCAGCAGTTGGGGCTGGCGTCGGCGCCGGAGGGCGCGGCCGCGGCGGAGAAGGCGCCGCCGGTGGTGGATGGCTATGGCTATCTGAAAGCCATTCCCATCTTCGATGGTCTGTCTTTGGAGGACATGCGCGACCTCTACCGCCTGGCCCGGCCGGTGCTGGTGCCGGCGGGGACGACGGTGCTGGAGAAGGGCGCCAAGGGGATGGGGCTGGTGGTGCTGCTGGAGGGCATGGTGAGCGTGTCCACCGGCCCGGGCCCGGACGCGCGCCAGCTCAACATGCTGGGGCCGGGCGCGTTCCTGGGGGAGATTTCGCTCATCCTCGACGGCCCGGTGTCCGCGCACGTGCGCGCGCACACGGTGGTGCGGGCCCTGCGCGTCACGCGGACGGACTTCCAGTACTTCCTGGAGACGCACGAGGCCGCGGCCCTGCGCATCTACCGCCTCTTCACCCAGAGCCTGGCGGAGCGCGTGCGGGATTTGAGCAGCTGACAGCAGGGCGGCACCGCCGCCGGGTGTGAACCGGGACACCCGAGCAGGTGGTGTTGGGTGACACCCGCCGGGCCCTCCGAACGGATGCGTGCGCCGCGCGGCTGGGTTACAGAGGCCCGCATGGCGGACTCCCCACACGCGCGGTCGTTGAAGGCCCAGGCGGCGACGCTCGCCGCAGGGGGGAAGCTGGAAGCGGCGCTGGCCGGCTACCAGGACGCCCTGCGCGCGGAGCCGGAGGACGCGGAGGTCCACCAGCGCGTCGCGGAGCTGCTCGAGTGGCTGGAGCGCACCCCGGAGGCCGCCCGCGCCTACGACGACGCGGCGCTCGCCTGACCCGCGCGGGGAGCCTCTTGCGCGCGGTGGCCGCCGCGGTGCTGTCGCGAGGCCTGAGGGGCTCGCGGCCCCAGACGGTGCGCA
>NZ_JBKGHJ010001024.1:0-1238 GCF_046520365.1 Corallococcus sp. 4LFB | reverse complement strand
CGCTCCAGCGGCCCACCCGCGCGACGAACTCGCGCGGCAGCTGCACCGGGCGGCCGGCCTCCACGAGCTCCGGCTCGAAGAGGTAGCCCATGAAGTGGCCCAGGTCGCTGGCGGACACGTCCGGCGCGGTGCTGTGGAGCTGCCGCGCCAGCGCCTCCGCGAACGCCTGCGCGGTGGCGTAGCGCTGCTCCGGGCTCGTGGCCATCGCGGTGAGCAGGATGCGCTCCAGCGCGGCCGGGAGGCCCGGCACCCACTCGCGCGGGCGGGGGAAGTCGCCCTGGGCAATCTTGCGCAGCACGTCCTGGAGCGAGCCCTCGAAGGGGCGCCTCCCGCAGAGCATCTCGTAGAGGACCGTGCCCGCGGCGAACACGTCCGTGCGCGCGTCCAGCGCCTCGCCGCGCGCCTGCTCCGGCGCGAAGTAGACGTACTTGCCCTTCGCCACGTCCACCTTCGTGTCGCTGCGTCCGGCCAGCCGCGCCCGCGCGATGCCGAAGTCCACCAGCTTCACCTGCCCCTCGAAGGAGAGGAGCACGTTCTGCGGGCTCACGTCCCGGTGGACGATGTGCAGCGGACGGCCGTTGTCGTCCAGCCGCGTGTGCGCGTACGCCAGCCCCCGCAGCATGTCGATGGCCACCAGCACCGCCAGGGGCGGCGGCAGCGCGGGCAGCCCCTTCTCCCGGGCCCGGCGCAGCACGCGCGAGAGCGGATGGCCGTCCACCCACTCCATCGCGAGGAAGTACTCGCCCTCCACCTCCCCGAAGTCGAAGATCTGCGCGATGTTGCCGTGCGACAGCCCCAGCGCGATGCGCGCCTCGTTGATGAACATGGACACGAACGCGCTGTCGTCCGCGTAGCCAGGGAGGATCTTCTTGATGACCACCGGCTTCGTGACACCCGCCACCGCCGTCATCCGCGCGCGGTAGATCTCCGCCATGCCGCCCGTCGCGATGCGCTCGAGCAGCTTGTACTTGCCGAACTGGAGGCCGGCGGAAGGCTGCGGCACGTTCGAATCGGCTCCGGGCGAGGGGAGTCCTTCGGAAAAACCGCGAGACGCTATCATGAGCCCATTCAGACGCTCCGGGTGGAATATTCCGCTACGCTCGCCAGCCTGGTTTCGTAACCCTGCATTCTTCCTCCTGTGGGTGGGCAGCCTGGCGTCCGCCGGCTGCCGTGAAGCCACGCCCTCCGGGCCGGTGCCAGCGGCGTCCCCGGCGACCCCCTCCGTGCGGAGGCGGGCG
>NZ_JBKGHJ010001023.1:0-1239 GCF_046520365.1 Corallococcus sp. 4LFB | reverse complement strand
ACTTCCGCGAGGCCTTCCGCGCCGCGCTGGGGCGGCTGAGCGCGCGGGAGCGCAACCTGCTGCGGCTGCACCACGTGCATGGCCTCTCCATGGACGCGATGGCGGCCACCACGCAGGCGCCGCGCTCCTCCGTGGCGCGCTGGATCGCACGCGCCCGCGAGCGGCTCCTGGCCCTCACCCGCGAGGAGCTGACGGCGCGGCTGGGGCTCACTCCCGGCGAGCTGGACAGCCTGCTGCGCCTGGTGCGCAGCGAGCTGGACATCAGCCTGCGCCAACTGCTGGCGGACTGACTTCGCGCCCCGAAATCACGGCCGGGTGAGACGAAATTCTCAACCTCTCGTCCCTGGGGAAGAACCGCAACCGATGGAAACAGGGGATGTCGCGGCGCGTCGATATTCGAGGCGTCAGGGGACCCGTGTGCCCGGCGGTGCGCGTCACGCAAAGGGAGCAAGCCCATGAAGCAGTGGACCCGATGGAGCACCGCCATGTCCGCAGTCGCCAGCCCCCGTACCTGGGCCGTGCCGTTGGTGTTGCTGGGCATGGTGGGGTGCGCGAACGACGTCGCGGGGGACGAAGCCGTCGCCCCCGCTGCGCAGGACGCGCACGTGAAGGCGTGGGTGCCGGAGACGCCGGTGCCCGCCGCGGCGCACGCGGAAGGAACGGAGCACACGCTCCAGGTCGACTGGGTCCTCCAGGAGAAGACCGTGGAGGATCTGACGGACCACTCGGCGTTGATCATCGACGGGAAGGTGGAGTCCACGCGCTACGACGTCCTGCGCACCTACGCGCGGTCGAAGACGGAAGGGGCGCTCCCCGGTGAGCTGAGCGGCCTCTACACGGACCTCCCCGTCACCATCGCGACGGTGCGCATCGCCGGCCTCACGCGCACGTCGCGGGAGCTCCAGAGCGCGTCAGGCGGCGTCGTCGCGCCGGGGGCCACCGTGGACGTGCTGTATCCGGGCGGCCTGCTCGCCGACGGCTGCACGCTCGCGCCGGAGGACAGCCCGCTGCCCGAGGTGGGGGAGCAGGCGGTCCTCTTCCTCGCGCCGCAGGAGGGCGTCAAGCCGCTGGCCGCGCAATCCCTCACGGGCGTCTACGCCGTGACGGGAGGGCCGGTGGGGCGCGTCCTGGTGAAGGGGGGCCTCGTGCAGGGCCCGAGCTCGCCGCGCCACGCCACCGCGCTCGAGCAGCACCTGGGCGGGCCTGTCGACGCGCTGCTCGCGCGGGTCGGCGCCCGGG
>NZ_JBKGHJ010001022.1:0-1241 GCF_046520365.1 Corallococcus sp. 4LFB | reverse complement strand
CGTGACACGGGCCCCCGTTCGAAGTCCCCGGCGCCGCGCGACCACCCCTCCGAGCAGCTGCTCCACCTCCAGGAAGGCCCCGGCCCACCCCGAGACCGGCCGGGCCCGGGCCTCCTCCTTCGACCGGACCCGCGCCATCCAATCACTCAGCAGCGCGCGCCCCGCCCGCCCGCTTCGGGCCGCGAGCACCTTGCCGGTCGCCTCCGCGAACTCCGCCGCGCTCTGGAATCGCTGATGCCTCGCCCTCCGGACAGCTCTCGCGATGAGGTCGCGGACGTCCGCGGGGAGCGCGTCCGACAGCTCCAGCTCCTTGCCCGCCAACAGGTCCGCCATCTGGTCCTCGCCCGCCAGCGGGCTGAGCCCCGTCAGCAGCGCGTGCAGCACGCACCCGAGCGCGAAGACATCCGAGCGCCATCCAGCGCGCCCCGCGTCACCTGCTCCGGCGGCATGTACGCGGGCTTGCCCTTCGTGTGCCCCGCCAGCGTCCGCTCCTGCCTGTCCCTTGCCAGCGCGATGCCAAAGTCCGCCAGCTTCACGTCCCCCGTCCACGACACGAGGATGTTCGAGGGGCTCACGTCCCGATGTACGATTTCCAGCGGCTGCCCCGCCTCATCCCTCGCCTCATGGGCATACTGCAGCGCATGGGCCACCTCGGCGCACACGTGGAGCGCCAGCTCCACCGGGAAGTCCTCACCCGCCTCGCGCCCTCGCTGCCGCAACCGCTCCGCGTCGACGCCGTCCACGTACTCGAGCACCTGATACGGGAGGCCCTCCATCACGCCGTAATCGAGGATGGACAGGATGTTGGCGTGGTGCAGGCGGCTCGCGATCCGCGCCTCGTCCAGGAACATCCGCGTCTGGGACGGCTCCTGCTCGTGCTCGGCGATCAGCCGCTTGATGGCCACCCGCCGCGCGAACCCACCCTCCCCTGTCGCGCTCGCCTCCCAGACCTCTCCCATCCCGCCCCGCGCGAGCCGTCGCACCAGTCGATAACGGCCACCCCACTCCACGCTGTCACTCCACCCCTGGAAACCCGCTCCGGTGAGTCAGTCTGACCCTTCAATATACCGCCGCCGCGCGTGGCCCCCTCCCCGGAGATTCATCCTCGGGTCGCTGCTCCTGGGGCTCTGGGGAGCGACCTCGTCCGCGGCGGAGCCCCCCACCGCGCGCCCCGCGGTCACGCTCCTCGTCGTAGGGGCCCCCGAGGCGCGGGCCTCCGTCCAGGCGTGGGCCCGGCGGGG
>NZ_JBKGHJ010001021.1:0-1248 GCF_046520365.1 Corallococcus sp. 4LFB | reverse complement strand
CGCCGCAGTCAGGCCCCAGCCCGCCGGGCCCGCCGGCAGGACGGGCGCCAGCCAGCGGCCCACCTGGGACTCCACGCGGGCGCCCTCCTGGGTGCCATCCGCCAGGTCCAGCCAGTCACGCTCGGGCACCGCCGGAGACAGGAGCAGGCGGTTGAGCAGCGGGCGGTCCTCCGGCGGAGGCTCCCGGCGCAGGAGCGAGCCGTCCAGCGACTGCGCGGTGGCGATGGCGGAGGTGGAGCGGTCCAGCTCCTTGCCCAGCTGATCATCCGGCAGGAGCCGGGCCCGGCGCCGGTACACCTGCCCCAGGTTGTAGTGCGGCGCCGCCATGGAGGGATCCGCCTTGGAGGCCTGCGTGTAGAGGAGCACCGCGCCGTCCACGTCGCCCAGGCCCAGGAGCGTGTTGCCGAAGCGCGTGAGCATCCGCGCGTCGCCCTCCTTCAGGGCGGAGGCGGCCTTGAAGTCCGCCCTCGCCTCCTCCAGGAGGCCCCGGCGTGATTCGTAGTAGGCGAGCGCCCCGAGTTCCTGGAAGCGGGCGGTGCGCGCCTCCGCGCGGGCGCGGACCCGGGCCGCCGCGCCCTCCGCGGACAGGCCGCCGCGCTCCAGGAGGTAGACGTCCTCCGCGGGCGTTCCGGCGAAGACGGTGAAGCGCGCCAGCGTCCCCGCGGCGAGCGGCATCAGCCCCAGGCCCACGAGCAGCACCGCGGCCACCCAGCGCTCGGCGCGGCCCACGTACAGCGCCACCGAGGCGAAGAGCACGAGCAGCACCGGCACCAGGCCGCGCCCAGCACGGCGGGCAGCGCCAGGAGCAGCAGGCCCAGCAGGCCGGACTGCCAGCGCGTCACCGCCCGGGGGAACAGGTGGTGGAAGTCATGCAGCGCGTACCGGAGCCGCCGCAGGAAGAGCACCGCGATCACCGCCACCGCCGTGGCCGCCCACGCCGCGAGCACCAGCGCGCCCAGGTCCGTGAGCGCGGGCCTGCGGTAGCGCGCGTCCTTCGCCAGCGTCACGAGCGCGGTCTTCCACTCGCCCAGCGCGCGCGGCACGTTCAGCGGATCCTCCACCACGTACGTCTCCGCCCGGGCGAAGCGCGCGGCGGGCAGGCCCGGGGACAGGGCCACGGCCACGTCCAGGAGCGCGAGCGCGCCCGTCAGGTCCCCGGCGCGGCGGCGGACCCCGGCCTCGCGCACGAAGCCCATGCTCAGCGGTTCCAGGTCGGAGGCGAGCACCTCCTCGCGCAGCGTGCCCAGC
>NZ_JBKGHJ010001020.1:0-1250 GCF_046520365.1 Corallococcus sp. 4LFB | reverse complement strand
CGAGCGGCCCGGCAACGTGCCCACGCTGCGGCAGGACCTGGTGGGGCGCGGCCGAGGGAGCTGGACACCCTGCGGCAGTGGATGTCGGAGGGCGCGCGGCTGATCAGCATCCTGGGCCCGGGCGGCATGGGGAAGACGCGGCTGGCCACGCACTTCGGCGCGCTGGAGTCCGACGCGGGCGCGTGGGAGGGCGGCGTCTGGCGGTGCGACCTGGAGGAGGCGCTGACGGAGGACGACCTCTGCCACGCGGTGGGCCGGGCCCTGGGCGTGCCGCTGGCAGCGGACGGCGACGGCAGCACCCCGGCGGAGCGGCTGGGGCGTGCCGCTCGCAGGGGTGCGGCGACGTGCTGGTCATCCTGGACAACGTGGAGCAGGTGGTGCGGCACGTGCCCGCGACGCTGGGCGCTGGCGGGTGCTGGCGCCGCGCGCGCGCTTCCTCGTCACCACGCGCGAGGCCCTGCGGCTGCCCGGAGAGCGCGTGCTGGACCTGGCCCCACTGGGCCTGCCGGACCCGGACGAGACGCGCTGGGACGTCATCCTGCGCTCGGACGCGGTGCGCCTGTTCGTGCAGCGCGCGCGGGAGACGCGCGGCGACTTCATCCTGAGCGACGCGGAGGCGCCCCGCGTCGCGGACATCGTGCGGCAGCTGGATGGCATCGCGCTGGCCATCGAGCTCGCGGCGGCGCGCGTGAGCGTGCGGGCGTGGAGCAGCTGCGCGAGCGGCTGTCGAAGCGCTTCGACCTGCTGCGCGTGGGACACCGGGATGCCCCCGCGCGGCAGGCGACGCTGCGCGGGGCCATTGACTGGTCCTGGAACCTGCTGGAGCCGGCCGAGCGCGCCGCGCTGGCGCAGTGCTCCGTGTTCCGGGGCGGCTTCACGCTGGAGGCGGCGGAGGCCGTGCTGGTGCTGCCGGAGGGCTCGCCGGACGTGCTGGAGGTGGTGCACTCGCTGCGCTCGCAGTCGCTGCTGTGCGCGCGCGAGGTGGGGGCTCCGGGCGGCTTCCTGCGCCTGGGGCTGTACGAGAGCATCCGCGAGTACGCGGCGCTGCGGCTGCGAGAGCTGGGAGACGAGGCCGCGTGCGAGGCCCGGCACGCGGACACGTACCTCCAGGTCGCGGGCCGGCTGCGCGAGCGCGTGCAGAAGACGGGGGGCGCGACGGCGCTGCGGCGGCTGGCGCTGGAGCGCCGTCGGGCGCCATCCTGGAGGGCCGGGACATCGGCACGGTGGTGTTCCCGGACGCGGACGTGAAG
>NZ_JBKGHJ010000101.1:0-19714 GCF_046520365.1 Corallococcus sp. 4LFB | reverse complement strand
CTGGACGAAGCGGCGCTGCTGGGGTGCTGGATGCGCTGCCGGCGGGGGATTTCGAGCTGGGGTGCCACCCGGCGAGGCGCGCGCACGTGCCGGAGGACCCGGCGTGGCGGTATGGCTGGGACGCGGAGCTGGCGGCGCTGACGAGCCCCCGCGTGAAGGCGAAGCTCGTGGAGCGGGGCATCGCGCTCGCGAACTACGGCGAGCTGCGCTGAGGGCCGCTGGGTGCGGCTGGCTCCAGCCTTCGGACCGGGATGCGGTCCTCACGGATGAGAAGATGAGAACCCCGCGGGGACGCCCCGCCGGCCGCGGACCGCGCGAACTGGTCCGACTGTCGGACCAGTTGGGGGACGACCGCAGCCGGCCCCCTGCCCCGCCGAACTCACGCCGCCGAAACCTGTCCGACTGTCCGACCAGTTGGGACCGAGGCGGGCGGGGACAGCAGGGAGGTCCGGGGGCGCAGGTCGCGCAGGCGCTTTCCGGCCGACGCGCGCGGCTCACCGCGAAGGCTCGGGCTCCGTCAGCGGGCCTCGGCGTCGTAGAGCAGGTGCGGCGTCGTGTAGCCCGCGCCCAGTCCGACCACCTCGCGCACCTCGAAGCCCGCGTCGCGCAGCAGCCGCACGCCGTCCACGCGCGGCTTGAGCACCATGCCTCCGCTGGCCTTCGTGCGTCTCAGGAGGGACACCATCACCCACTCCTGCGCTAGCGCCTTGCCGTGCTTCCAGGAGTGGTCACCCTCCACTTCCTTCAACAGGAAGCGGCCTCCGGGCTTGAGCAGACCGCGCACGGACTGGAGGAAGCCGGGCCACTTCGCTTCGGGCAGCAGGTACAGCACGTCGCAGACCACCACCGCGTCGAGCGTGTGCGGCTGCGTGCTCGCGAGCTGCTCCACGGAGCCCACGTCGAGCGTCACGTTGGGCAGGCCGGACAGCGCCTGCCGGGCCCAGTGCACCTTGCGCTCATCCAGGTCCACGCCCAGCACGCGGCGCTCCGGCACCGCGAGCGCCATCACCGCGGACAGGAGGCCGTGCCCGCAGCCGATGTCCGCCACCGTCCCGGAAGGCATGCGCGACGCCACCGCGAGCAGCGGGGCCGACGATGCTCGCGCGTGCACGTGGAAGCGCTCGCTCGCGGGCAGGTGCGCGTAGAGCTTCAGCGCCTGGTCCATGAGCCCGCTCATGACGTGGCCTCCACGCTCGGGACCACCGGGTTCGCCTCGCGCGTCAGCGCATGCATCCGTCGCTCGCTCATGACGTGACCTCCACGCTCGGGACCACCGGGTTCGCCTCGCGCGTGAGCGCATGCATCCGTCGTTCGCTCATGACACGTACTCCGCGGCTCCGTACGCCACGGTCAGCGCGAGCATCACGCAGGCGAACGTGGCGAGCACGCCCCACCTCAAGCGCGGCCTTTCCCTCAGCAGCAGCGCCAGCGTGAGGAACAGCGGGAAGGCGGCCAGGAGGTAGCGCCCCATGCCCATGAAGTCCTTGCTGGACATGGCGGGCAGTCCCACGATGGCCAGCGTGTACACGCCATAGCCCCACCCCAGCCGCTTCGCCGTGGGCCACACCAGCGCCAGCGCCCCCACCGTGACGGCCGCGTGCCCCACCAGCCGCAGGCCGTCCGACAGCGACATCTCCCGGCTGAAGCCCTGGAACCAGCGCAGCTTCGCCCACGTGCGCCAGCCCGGCATCTGGTCCCATCCCGGCGCGGACTGCACCTTCACGAACGCGAACGGCTCGCCGAACGCCTTCCACTGATAGAGCACGTACAGCACGAAGCCCGCCGCCGCGAACACCGGCAGCAGGTCCATCAGGCTCCACCTCTGGCCGCGCTCGTGCTTCCACTCCAGCCGCCGCGCCAGCAGCCCCACCACCAGCGCGGGCGCCACCGGCCGCGCCGCCGTGGCCACCGCCGCGAGCAGCACCGCCCACCCCAGCTGCCCCCGCTCCAGCAGCAGGAACGCCCCGATGATGAGCAGCAGGAACAGCGCGTCCGAGTACATCGCCCCGTAGAGGAAGAACGCGAACGGGTAGAACGCCAGCAGGAGCCCCGCGTTCCGCGCCGCCTCTTCGTCCGCCCGCGTGCGCGCCCACAGCGTGAAGACGTACAGCGCGCCCAGGCCGCACAGCATGGTGACGAGCATGCCCGCGATGAACGGGTCCAGGTGCAGCAGGCCCAGGCCGCGCAGCACCAGCGGATACAGCGGGAAGAACGCCACCGGGCTCTGCTGGCCGGGCGTGTAGCTGTAGCCCTCCGTCGCGATGCGCGCGTACCAGCCGGCGTCGAAGTGCGCCCAGCCCAGGAGGACGGGGGCGCCCGGCCACGTCAACCTCGCGGGGCTGTAGCCCTGCGGGAACGCGAGCGCGGACGCCGTCACCAGCGCGGTGCACACCGCCAGGGCGGCGAGCCCGGCGGTCAGGACAACACGAGGAGCGGAACGGACCATGCGGGCCATGCCCTTGGTCCAGAACCGCCCCCCGCGTCAAGTCAGGCCCGGAAACGGGGAGAGAACCGTGGCCGGTCCCCTCCCCCGCCCCGGTGCGTCAGGCGGGCCTCAGGCCTCGTGGAAGCCCTTGCCGGCGCGCACCTTCTCCACCAGCAGCGGCGCGGGCGTGAAGCGCTCGCCGTACTTGTCCTGGTAGTGCTCCAGCTTGCGCAGCAGGTTGGCCGGCCCCAGGGCGTCCGCGTACCGGAACGGGCCGCCCAGGAACGGCGGGAAGCCCAGGCCGAAGATGGCGCCCACGTCGCCGTCGCGGGGGCTGCGCAGGATGCCCTCGCCCAGGCAGCGGATGGCCTCGTTGACCATCTGCAGCGCCACGCGCTCCGCCATCTCCGAGGCGTCCAGGGACTTGCGGTCCTTGCCGTGCGGCAGGAGCAGGTAGACCTGCGGGTCCACCTCCTTCTTCTTCCCGCCCTCGTACAGGTAGAAGCCCTTGTTCGTCTTGCGGCCCAGGCGGCCGTCGGACACCACGCCCTCCAGCGCCTTGGGCGCCGCCATGCGCTTGCCGAACGCGGCCTCCATGATGGGCCCCACCTTCTGGGCCACGTCGATGCCCACCTCGTCCAGCAGCGTGATGGGCCCCACCGGGAAGCCGAAGTCCACCAGCGCCTTGTCCAGCTGGACGATGTCCGCGCCCTCGGCCAGCAGGTACGCCGCCTCGTTCATGTACGGCGCGAGGATGCGCGACGTGTAGAAGCCCGGCCCGTCGTTGACGACGATGACCGTCTTGCCCTGCTTCTTGCCCACGTCCACGCACGTCGCCGTCACCCACTCCGCGGTGCCCGGGTGCGTGATGATCTCCAGCAGCGGCATCTTGTGGACCGGGCTGAAGTAATGCATGCCAATCACCTGCGAGGGGCGCTTGCTGCCCTTCGCCAGCTCGCCGATGGGCAGGCTGGAGGTGTTGGACGCGAAGATGGTGTCCTCGCCGGTGACGGCCTCCACCTCCGCGATGACCTGGTGCTTGAGCTTCAGGTCCTCGAAGACGGCCTCGATGATGAGGTCCACCGACTTGAAGCCGCTGTAGTCCGTGCCCGCGGTGATGTTGGACAGCTTCGCGTTCGCCTCGCGGTGGGTGAGCGAGCGGCGCTTCACGCGCTCGTCCAGCACCGTCTGCACCTGCTTGAGCGCGCGGCCCGCGCCCGCGTCGTCCCGGTCCTTCACGCGCACGGGCACGCCCTGGAGCACGCCGGCCACGTAGGCGATGCCGCCGCCCATGAGCCCGCCGCCGAGCACGCCCACCTTCTTCACCTCGCGCGGCTTCACGCTGGCGTTGGCGGTGCCGTTCTCCTTCTTCAGCGCCGTCGTGGCGAAGAAGATTTCGACGAGCCGCTTCGACACGTCCGTGAACACCAGCTCGCCGAAGGCCTTCGCTTCCGCCTCCAGGCCCGCCTTGCGGCCGGACTCCAGGCCCACGCGGATGACCTGGAGCGCCTTCTCCTGCGCGGGGTACTTGCCGCGCGTCTTCTTCAGGAGCGCCTTCTTCGCCTGGTCGAACAGCACCTTGCGGCCCAGGGGGTTGTCCTCCAGCGCGGCCTCCGCCCACAGGTCCTTGCGGATGAGCCCCTGGAAGAGCCCGGCGAGGCCCTTCTTCTTGCCGCTCCGGGCCACGGCCTTGAAGCCCTGGTGCGCGCGCTCCACCTTGAGCGTGCCCGCCGCCAGCTCCGCCGCGCGCCTGAGCGCGAGGTCCTTCAGCATGGGCACGGGCACCACCTCATCCACGATGCCCAGCTTCTTCGCCTTGGACGGCTTGACGTTCTTGCCGGTGAGGATGAGGTCCAGCGCCGCCTGCGCGCCAATCAGCGCGGGCAGCCGCTGCGTGCCGCCCGCGCCGGGGATGAGACCCAGCTGCGTCTCCGGCAGGCCCACCACCGACTTGGGGCTGTCCGTGACGATGCGGTAGTGGCACGCGAGCACCCACTCCAGCCCGCCGCCCAGGCACGCGCCGTGGATGGCCGCGACGACCGGCTTGGAGAAGTCCTCCAGCCGGTCGAACTGCTCGTGCGCGCCGCGGCTGATGGCTTCCACTTCCGCCGGCGTCTTCAGCGTCCGCAGGAAGTCGATGTTCGCGCCGGCGACGAAGTTGTCCTTCTTGCCGGAGATGAAGACGACGGCCTTCACCTCCGGGTCCCGCTCCGCCTGCTGGAGCAGCGTGGTGAACGCGGTGCCCACTTCCGGGGACAGCGTGTTCACCGGCGCGCCCGGCTGGTCCACGGTGATGACCGCGACGCCGTGGATGACGTCGTAGCTCAAGCCCTGCTTCGCTTCGACTGCCTCTTGCTTGGTCGCCATCACGCACGCTCCAGGATGACCGCGGCGCCCAGCCCGCCCGCGGCGCAGACGGTGCACAGCACCGTGTTCTTGTTCCGACGCTTCAGCTCGTTCAGGGCCTGCGTGACGATGCGCGCCCCGGTGGCACCGAACGGGTGGCCAATGGAGATGGAGCCGCCCGTCACGTTCAGGATGGAGCGGTCCACCTCACCGACCGGCGCGTTGAAGCCCGCCTTCTTCGCGAACTCCTTGGACGCGAGCGCCTGGAGGTTGCTCGCCACCTGCGCGGCGAAGGCCTCGTGCATCTCCACCAGGTCGATGTCCGACAGCTTCATCCCCGCGCGCTTGAGCGCCACGGGCGCCGCGTACGCCGGGCCCTGGAGCAGCTGGTCCCCGGGGTCCGTGGCCGCGAACGCGTGCGCGCGCAGGAAGCCCAGGGGCTCGTAGCCCAGCGCCTTCGCCTTCTCCTCGCTCATGAGCAGGAGCGCCGCGGCGCCGTCCGTCAGCGGGGACGCGTTGCCGGCGGTGACGCTGCCATAGCGGCGGTCGAACACCGGCTTGAGCTTGGAGAGGGCCTCCAGGCTGGTGTCCTCGCGCACGATGTTGTCCTTCGTGGCGGACTGCTCGTACTTCGGCGGCACGAGGACGTGCATCACCTCGTTGTCGAAGCGGCCTTCCTTCCACGCCTTCGCCGCGTTCTGGTGCGAGTTGAACGCGATGAGGTCCTGCTCCTCGCGGGAGATGCCGTTCTCCTTGGCCATCTTCTCCGCGCTCTCGCCCATGGTTTCGCCGGTGGAGTACTCGGCGATGGCGGGGGGCACGGGGATGAGGTCCTTGGCCTTGAGCTTCTGGAAGGGCTTGAGCTTGTCCGGGAGGCTCTTGCCCTTGGACGACGCGGCCAGCGCGTGCGCCAGGGGGCGGCTGGTGAAGATGGGCGCGTCGGACAGGGACTCGGTGCCGCCCGCGATGACGACGTCCGCGTCACCCAGCGCGATGGCGTTGGCGCCCGCCACCATGGACTGGATGGACGTGGCGCAGGCACGCGCCACGGTGAACGCGTCGATGCGCTTGGGCAGGCCCGCCGCCAGCACGACTTCACGCGCGATGGAGGGCGCGGTCAGCGTGGGGATGACCTGTCCGAAGACGACCTGGTTGATTTCGTTCGGGTCCAGGTCGCTGCGCTGCACCAGCTCCTGGACCACCATCCGGCCCAGGTCCAGCGC
This sequence comes from Corallococcus sp. 4LFB, assembly GCF_046520365.1. Classification (NCBI taxonomy): domain Bacteria; kingdom Pseudomonadati; phylum Myxococcota; class Myxococcia; order Myxococcales; family Myxococcaceae; genus Corallococcus; species Corallococcus sp. 4LFB. The sequence goes on along the minus strand of NZ_JBKGHJ010000101.1, from coordinate 13,720 downwards.
CGTCAGGTTCGCGAAGACGGTGCTCGCCTTCGCGAACGGCGTCCGCAGTCCGCGAACGATGGCCACCCGCCGGTGGCCGCTGCGCTTCTCGCTTGCCATGTGTGCCTCACCCTCTGTGAACCGAGTGAGGCGCTTCTAACGGCGGGCAATGCACCGCGTCAACGGCCGATTGATTCTTGAGTCAACTGCTCACCAGAGGGCCGGGCAGGGGCCTGTTCAGCCGAGGGTGCCCTGGCGCAGGGCCGCGCCGTGCTTGTGGACGGCCTCCACGAGGAACTTCGCGGCGTCCGGGTCCGTGGGCGGGAGGATGCCGTGGCCCAGGTTGAAGATGTGCCCCACGGGGCCGGCGCGGCGGAGGATGTCCTTCACGCGGCCGTCCAGCTCTTCACGCGGCAGGAAGAGGTGGAGCGGATCCAGGTTGCCCTGGGTGGCGACGTCCGGCCCGAGGATGCGGCGGCCCTCGTCCACGGGGCAGCGCCAGTCCAGGCCGATGACGTCCGCGCCGGTGCGCTTCAGGAGCGGCAGGTGCGGGGTCATGTTGACGCCGAAGAGGATGACGGGGACGCCGGTGGCCTTGAGCTCCGTCACCATGCGGGTGAGGTACGGGAGGCTGAAGCGTTCGAAGTCCCAGGGGGACAGCTCGCCGCCCCAGGAGTCGAAGATCTGCACGATGCTGGCGCCGGCCTCCACCTGCATCTTGAGGTACGGGATGAGGGTGTCGGTGAGCTTCTGGAAGAGGCGGTGCGCGACTTCGGGCTGCTCGAAGAGCAGGCGCTTGATCTGGATGTAGCTCTTGGAGCCGCCGCCCTCGACCATGTACGCGGCCAGGGTGAAGGGCGCGCCCGCGAAGCCGATGACGGGCACGGAGTCGTTGAGGGCCTTGCGCGTGCGGCGGATGGCTTCGGCGACGAAGCCGGTGCCCTCCACGGGGTCGGGGACGCCGAGCTTGTCGATGTCCGCGGGGGTGCGCAGCGGGTTGGGGAAGTGCGGGCCCTTGTCCCCGAGTTCCAGGTGGATGCCCATGGCCTCCACGGGGATGAGGATGTCGGAGAAGATGATGGCGGCGTCCACGCCCAGGCGGGTGATGGGCTGGACGGTGACTTCGGCGGCCAGGTCCGGGTCCTTGCAGAGGTCCAGGAACGCGATGTTGCCGCGGATGGCGCGGTACTCGGGCAGGTAGCGGCCCGCCTGACGCATCAGCCACACGGGGGTGGTGTCGGTGGGCTGGCGGCGCGCCGTGCGCAGGAGTCGGTCGTTCACGTCGTCACCTTCGTGGGGTGGGAGGGAGGCGGGAGCTTCACGGCCTGCGGTGTACCCTATCTTCATGACCCGGTTGAACCGCTACGTTCCGAGCCTGCTCGCGCTCGCATGCATGGCCTGCGCGACGGCGCGGACGGCGGCTCCCGCTCGGCCGCAGTGGCCGCTGCCTCAGGAGCTGGTCCGCTGGGAGCCGGTTCCCGGGGTCAGCGTCGTGGCGCCTCGGGTGTCGCCTGGGGAACCGGAGTCGCCCCGCTCAGGGCCGGTTGCCAGCTGCGGGTACGAGAAGGCCGACCACCACCTCCTTCTCACTTTTGGTGAGCCTCCGCCCCTGACCGGCAACGGTGGCTGCTCGTGGAGGCACGACGACCTGGACAGGTACTTCAAGATGAACTGGGAGGCCAATGTCTACGCTCCCGAGGCCTCGCCCGAAGACAAGCGCGAGCAACTCCGGATGAAGCTGATCCAGCGCTACGGCGTCCCAGAGAACGAACTCACCCGACTGCCCGCGCCTGGTACGGCTGGGAGTGGCGCAAGACCGTCAAGGAGTGGCTGGGGCCTCCGGAAGAAATGCCGGATGGGATTGGAGAGCTGCTCCGCGATCGCTGGCTCGTCGCGGGGACGAGCCTTGTCTTCCTTCAGGTCATTTCTCCCGAGGGTGATCCATTCCCCGAGGGCGAGGCCTTCCTCGACTCGCTGCGGATCACTGACTTGAAGTGACGATTCAGCCGCCGTCACGGCCGCCGTGGTCGTCGCCTCCGTCGTCGTCACCGCCGCCGTCGTCATCCGTGGGCAGCGTGATGGCTCGCACCTGCTCTTCCCCTTCGCGGACGCAGAGCTCCTCTTCCACGTCCTCCAGGTCGTCGGCCTTCACCTCCAGCTCGTAGCAGCCCGTGGGCAGCGGCCCCAGGCGCGCTTCGCCGACTCCGGGTTCAAGCTTGATGCGGTCCAGCCCCGTGTCCTTCAGCTCCACCTCCACGCCGGACGGGATGGCGCCGCTTTCGTCCGACACCCTCACGGTGAGAAAGGCTCCGGGCGAAGAGGCGATGTCACCCACGTCGGTGACCTGGGCGCCCTGAGCCACCACGGACTTCCTCGCCGCGCGTGTTCTCGACGCGACCACGAACAGCTCCAGCGACGTCGCGGGCACTCCGTCCAGTTGGAAGCTCCCGTCCGCGGCCACCGTCGTGCGCAGCTCGGAGTGGCCCATCACGCTCACGCGCGCCACGTCCGCCTCCACGCCGAGGATGCGCCCCTTCACCGTGCCCGTCCGCAGGTCCCCGTTGACGAAGCCGCCACAGCCGGCCAGCGCCAGCAACAGGCCCCATCCACATGCCTTGGCTCGCATCAGAAGCGGTACCCTCCGGCCAGCATCAGGCCTCCAAAGCCCACCGTGCGCGTCTGTCCATCCACCGGGACATAGGCCCACAGCAACTGCGTGCGCACTTCCACGACCCAGGCCGGAGTGAAGCGGAACGACACCGCCGCCATCCAGCCCGGCCAGGCCGTGACGTAGCGCTCGTCCCGGTCCAGCAGCTCCAACTGGAAGGAGCGTTGCAGCCACAACCCGGCCACTCGCGGTCCGGTTGAAAAACCCAGCCGGCCCCATGTCCACGTCGGCCCCACCGCAACACCCAGGAGCAACGTGCGGTGCCGCACCGGCACGACGCCGCCCGGATCCAAGCGCAGCGACTGACTCCCCTGCCCCGCCGCCACGTCCACCCAGAGGTCCAGCCTCCCGTCCAGGAGCACGCCCTCCCAGCCCAGCCCCACGCCCGCCAGCGCCGCCGCGGGCAGCACCTGCTCCCGGCTGCGCCCATCCAGGAACCCGAGCATCCCCGCGCCCAGCGTCACCGTGCGCTTGGGCCCGTCCACCCTGGGACGAAGGAACGCTTCCAGCTCCCGCCGCTCGCCGGAGCGCAGCGCCACGGTGTCCTCCCACAGCACCTGCCCGCCCTTGCGCAGCTCCAGGCGCCTGCGGCCCTCCGGCACCACCACGCCGCCGGGCAGCTCTCCTGCTTCCTGGCCGTCCACCTTGAGCGTGAAGCCCTCCAGCCTCGCGCTGTAGGAGAAGACCTCCGGCTGCCCGGGCCGCTCCAGCGTGCCGGAGAGCAGCACCGGATCCGCGCCCACTTCGAGAATCTGCGCGCTCGGACGCTGGCGTCCTTCCGTATAGGCCCAGGTGTTGCGGCGGGCCCAGTCGTGCGCCTCCGTCGCGCTCACCGCGCCGTCGCGGTTGCGGTCGCCGCTGCCGTCGAGCGCCTGGATGAGGAAGTGCGTGTAGATGTCATTGGCCAGCGCGTCGTCCTCGCGCGCCGCTTCGCCCCAGTCGCTGGCGGACAGCACCAGCGAGGCGCGGCTCGCCGCCTCCAGGGGCTGCGGCAGGAAGGAGGCCTTGAGGTGCGAGAGTTCGTCGCGCACCTCCGGGGGCAGCAGCGACTTGCCCGTGCCGCTGTGACAGGTGGCCAGGACCAGTACGCGCCGTCGCGAACCCAGCCGCTCCAGGGCCTGCTCCAGCGTGGCCATCTCCAGGCCCGTGCCGGCCACGTCCCGGTAGCGGGTGTCCGACGTCACCAGGTACCGCTGCAACTCGCCCCGCGCGTCCCGCGCCAGCGAGCCGTGCCCGGACACGTAGACGACCACCGTGTCCTGCGGACGCCACGGCCGGGCCTCCAGCGCCTGGAGCGCGGCGAGCACCGACGTGCGCGTCGTCTGCTCGGGCCGCGTGAGCACCGTCACGGAGCGGAAGCCTCCTCGCGCCGGATCCGCCAGCACCCGGCCCAGGTCGTCCGCGTCCTTCGCCGCGTAGCGCAGCCCGTTCCAGGATGGATCCGCGTACGCGGAGATGCCGATGAGCAGCGCGTGCCGTTCGCCCTCCTGCGCCGTGGCCAGCACGCCGTCATCCAGGCGCACCCGCACCGCGCGGCCCTTCTCCCGCGACTCCACGGAGGCGCACGCGCCGAGCGTCACCAGCGCCAGCACCAGGGGGATGAACAACAGGCGGGACACGCGCGGCTCCTCAGGGAGCAGCATGCCCCGACTCCACCTTCAAGCGAAGGCGGGCCTGGGCCGCGTCGGAGGGCACCTGTCCGCTGACGCGCGCCGCCTCCAGCGCCGCGGCCCCCTGCTCGCCTTGCGGCCAGGCGACCAGCACCAGCGTCACCGGCCCCTGTTCGCCCTCCAGCGACACGCCCGCCAGGTCCTCGCCGTCCCGCAGGTCATGCGTGCCCGGCGTCAACACATGGCGGCCCAGCACCTGCGGCGGCACACCGGGGGCTTCGCGCACCAGCAGCGCGTCCGCGGACTCACTGGCGTGGTAGCGCAGGAGCACCACCGCTTCGGGCGGAAGCACCGCGTCCGCGGCCACCGCTCGCACGGTTCCGTCCGGCATCCGCGCCACCGCCGTGAGTTCCAGCGACAGGGGCGCGGCGCCCTTGATGCGCTGCGAGGACGGCTCGACCACGCCAGGCCTTTCGGTCCCCGGACGCACGAGGAGAGCCAGGACGACGGCGGCGGCCATGGCCCCCAATCCCCCCGTCACCCATGCCCGCCGGGGCGCGCCCAGCTTCCGGCGCACCCGTGCCCAACCGACCGCGTCCTCGCGAATGGGGCGGCCCGAGGCCTCCACCAGCGCTTCGTCCGCCAACGCGTCCAAGCGCGGGAACTCCCCGGGCTCCGCTTCGTCGCGCGCGAGGAACGCCTCGCATGTCTCACAGGGACGCGAGAGGTGCTCGGCGAAGTAGCGCACCGCCTCGGGCTCCCGCTGCTCGAGCCGCTTCGAGGACTCCACGTCCAGGTGTCTGTCGGTCCCGCTCATGGCTCACCCCACCTCCGCGGTCAGCTGCGCCAACCGCTTCGCGGACTCCAAGCCCAGGTGTCTGTCGCTCCGGCCCATGGTTCGCCCCGCCTCTTCGGCCAGCCGCGCCAGCCGCATCGAGGACTCCACGTCCCGGTGTTTGTCGCTCTGGCTCATGGCTCACCCCACCTCCGCGGCCAGCAGCCGCGCCAGCAGCTCGCGCTTCACCCGGGCGCGGAAGCGCTCCAGGCGCATCGTCACCGCGCTCTTGCCCAGGCCCAGCCGCTCCGCGATCTCCCGCGCGCTCAGTTCGCCCTCCAGATAGAAGAGGCGGGCCGTGTCCTTCTCCGGGCCTTCGGGCAACCCTTCAATGAGGGCTCGCACCACCGCGACCCGCCGCTCCAGCGTGAGCGAGGGCGGCAGCGCGGGCACGGCGATGTCCGCCTCGCGCGCCAGGTCTTCCTCCACGCGGGCCCGGGCCTTCGCCCCACGGCTGAGCGCATAGGCGTGGTGCCGGGCGATGGTCAGCAGCCAGCCGCTGAACGCGCGCGGGTGCTGGAGCCGGGGCAGCTCGCGGAAGGCCCGCACGAACGTCTCCTGCACCACGTCCTCCACCTCCGCGGCCTCCAAGTCCCCGGAGCCCTGGGCCACGCGGCGCACCGCTCCGTGGAAGCGCTGGTAGAGCTGGCCACACGCGGCCTGTTCCCCTCGGGCCGCCCGGCGGATGCAGTCCGCCATCTCCTGCTCCGTCACGCCCCGGCCCTCCCCGCGCACGCGGTCCTCGCGTCGCGGTGACGCCCCCAGGGGCAGGCCGATCCAGGTGTGAAGGTGCAAGCCATGACCTCCATCCACTACTCCGTCCGGAGGGAAGGAGTCACGGGGGGTACTTCCGGCCACGCGCCCTCGTCCGTTGGAGGCGCGGAGTCACCGGAAGTGCGTGTCCCACCCTGGAGCGGCGCGTGGAAAATCCCCCCTGTGGCCGTTTTTGGCGGCCGTGCTCCTTCTTTTCAACGGGAGGCGCCCCTCATCGCGGGACGCCCTCCAGAACCAGGAGACACACGTCATGCGTTTCATCGGTCTGTTCGCCTCCGTCCTGTGCCTGTCCGCGTGTGGCAATGGTGCGTCCTCCGTGGGGTTGAGCACGCGGATGGGTTCCGCGGTGTCGGGCGCGGGCCTCCCCGGCCAGGCCGTGCAGCGGCTGGAGACCTCCAATGGCATCACCGTGGAGCGGGTGCGCCTGTCGGTGCGCGAGCTGGAGCTCAAGCGCGAGGGCCACCACGACGACGACGCCACGGAGGACGACGGCGGCACGAGCACGGATGACTCCAGCGAGCAGAAGCAGCGCACGGGCGCCTTCCTCATCGACCTGTCGGGCACGGCGCTGGACGGACAGGTCGTCCGGCTGCGCGACGTGACGGTGGAGCCGGGCCTCTATGATGAAATCGAGTTCGACATCGGCAAGGTGTCCGTCACCGAGGCGGGCGACAACGCGGCGCTGAAGGAGCTGGCGGAGCTGGGGGCCTCGCTCGTCATCGACGGCCACATCGACGGCGCGCCCTTCCAGTTCGTGTCCAGCCTCCACGTGGAGCAGGAGCGCGAGGCGGACTTCGAGGTCACCGGCGGGGACGACCAGAACGTGACCATCAACATCGACCCCAGCAGCTGGTTCACCGGCGAGGGCGGCGCGCGGTTGGATCCGCGTGACGAGCACGACCGCTCGCAGCTGGAGAACAACCTCCACAAGTCCATTGACGCCTTCGACGACCACGACCGCGACGGCGGCGAGGACCACGACGACGACCACGGCGGCGACCGCGACGGCAGCGACGACTGAGCCCGCCGCCCCGGCCCTCCGTCACTTGAGCACCCGCGCCAGGTACGGCGCGGTGCGGCTCTCCTTCACCTTCGCCACGTGCTCCGGCGTGCCCTGCGCCACCACGCGGCCCCCGGCGTTCCCCGCGCCGGGCCCCACGTCGATGACGTGGTCGCTGGCGGCGATGACGCGCAGGTCGTGCTCCACGACGATGACCGTGTTGCCCGCGTCCACCAGTCCCTCCAGCTGCGCCATCAGCTTGTCCACGTCCGCCGGGTGCAGGCCGGTGGTGGGCTCGTCCAGCACGTAGAGCGTGTCGCCGTGCTGGGTGCGCTGGAGCTCCGTGGCCAGCTTGATGCGCTGGGCCTCGCCGCCGGACAGCTCGGTCGCGGGCTGGCCCAGGCGCAGGTAGCCCAGGCCCACGTCGCGCAGCACCTTGAGGGCGCGCTGGAGGGGCGGCTCGGCGGTGAAGAAGTCGAAGGCGCCGTCCACCGTCAGGCCCAGCACTTCCGCGATGTTCTTCTCCCGGTAGCGCACCTCCAGCGTCTTCGCGTTGTAGCGGGTGCCGTGGCACGTGGGGCACGGCGCGTACACGCTGGGCAGGAAGAGCAGCTCCACGCTCACGAAGCCCTCGCCCTCGCACGTGTCGCAGCGGCCTCCCGCCGTGTTGAAGGAGAAGCGCCCCGCGCCGTACTTGCGCGACTTCGCCAGCGGGGTCGCCGCGAACAGCTTGCGCACGTGGTCGAAGAGGCCCGTGTACGTCGCCAGGTTGGAGCGCGGCGTGCGGCCGATGGGCTTCTGGTCCACCGTCACCAGCCGGCGGATGGCCTCCATCCCCTCCTTTATATGTCCCTCGCTCGCCACCACCGGCTCGCGGTCCAGCGGCTCGCCCTCCTCCTCTTCCGGCGTCAGCGTCTGGCCCAGCCTCGCCGCCACCAGCTCCACCAGCGCCTGGCTCACGAGGCTGGACTTGCCGGAGCCGGACACGCCCGTCACCGTCGTGAAGACGCCCAGCGGGAAGTCCACGTCCAGCCCGCGCAGGTTGTTGCGCCTCACGCCCTCCAGCCGCAGCCGCCCCGTGGCCTTCCGGGGGGAGCGGCGGCGCAGGGCCTCCTCCTCGAAGAGGTAGCGCCGCGTCCGGGACGCCTCCACCTTCGCCAGGCCCTCCGGCACGCCGCTGTAGAGCACGCGGCCGCCGTGCTCACCGGCGGCGGGGCCCACGTCGACGAGCCAGTCCGCGTGGCGGATGACGTCCACCTCGTGCTCCACCACGAACAGCGAGTTGCCCGCCTCCTTCAGCCGGTCCAGCGCCGTGAGCAGCGCCTCCGTGTCCGCGGGGTGCAGGCCGGCGGACGGTTCATCCATCACGTACACCACGCCGAAGAGGTTGGAGCGCACCTGCGTGGCCAGCCGCAGCCGCTGCAATTCTCCGGGTGACAGCGTGGGCGTGCTGCGCTCCAGGGACAGGTAGCCCAGGCCCAGGTCCGTCAGCACCTGGATGCGCGCGAGCAGGTCCTTCGTGATGCGCTGGGCGACGATGACCTTCTCGGGGTGCTCGCGGGCCATTGCCTCCGCGTCCTTCCCCTTCCCCTCCGCCGTGGGCTTGATCAGCTCCGCGACCTGCTCCAGCGGCATGCGGGACAATTCGCCGATGTCGCGGCCCGCGAACTTCACCGACAGCGACTCGCGCTTCAGGCGCTTGCCTTCACACAGGTCGCAGTCGCTGGCGACCATGTACCGGGCGACGCGCTTCTTCATCATCGCGCTCTGGGTCGTCGCGAAGGTGGTCATCACGTAGCGCTTCGCGCCCGTGAAGGTGCCCATGTAGCTGGGCGTCTCCTTGCGCGCCATGGCCCGCTTCACCTCTGCGGAGGTGAAGCCCGCGTAGACGGGGACGGAGGGCTGCTCGTCGGTGAAGAGGATCCACTGGCGGTCCTTCTTCGGCAGGTCGCGCCAGGGCTTGTCGATGTCGTAGCCGAGCGTCACCAGGATGTCGCGCAGGTTCTGGCCGTGCCACGCGGGCGGCCACGCGGCGACGGCGCGCTCGCGGATGCTCAGGCGGTCGTCGGGCACCATCGAGCGCTCGGTCACCTCGAACACGCGGCCGATGCCGTGGCACTTGGGACACGCGCCCGCGGGCGTGTTCGGGGAGAACGCGTCCGAGTCCAGCCGCTCCAGCTTCGGCGGGTACGTGCCCGCGCGCGAGTACAGCATGCGCACGGAGTTGGACAGCGTCGTCACGCTGCCCACCGACGAGCGGGACGTGGGCGCGCCCCGGTGCTGCTGGAGCGCCACCGCCGGAGGCAGCCCGTCGATGGCGTCCACCTCCGGCACGCCCACCTGATCAATCAGGCGCCGGGCATACGGGGCCACGGATTCGAAGTAGCGGCGCTGCGCCTCCGCGTAGAGCGTCCCGAACGCCAGCGACGACTTGCCGGAGCCCGACACGCCGGTGAAGACCACCAGCGCGTCGCGAGGAATGTCCACGTCCACGTGCTTCAGGTTGTGTTCCCGGGCGCCCCGGACGCGGACGAAGCCGGAGGGGTCGGGGGTCTTGCCGGTGCGCGGTGCTTTCGGAGGTGCCATGCCAGGGCGGAAGTTGCCCATTGGCCCGGGCCCGGTCATCCGTGACACGGAGGGCTCGTCAGGATTTGATGGCGCGCATGCCTTCATCGTTCTGCAGAGGACAGCCCGGCCCGCTTCGCCGCTTCACCGGGCTCACGGTCTGTGCGCTCGCGGGCTGGCTCGCCGCCTGCTCCAGCCCGAGCACCTCCCCGCCGGCGCCCACGTCCCCCGCGCCCACGGCACCGGCCGCCCCGACCTGCAGGGACGACCCCTCGGCATGCTTCGAGGAGGCCCGGAAGGCGGAGCTGGATACCAGCCCCCAGAAGAGCTTCACCCGCCCGGCCGAGCTGTACGCGCGCGCCTGCAACAAGGGACACCACGCGGAGGCGTGCTTCCGCGTGGCGATGCTTTCAGCGGAGGTGGGCGGAAAGCTCCACGACAGCCGAAGGGCCCGGGAGTTTGGCAAGAAGGGCTGCGAGCTTTCCCACGCCCCCAGCTGCGCCCTGGTCGCGACGCTTTATTTCGAAGGCACCGGCGCCGACAGGAACGACGAGCGCGCGGCGGAGTTCGCCCAGAAAGCCTGCGATGGCGGCAGCGCCTCCGGCTGCGCCACCCTGGGCGTCCTGAAGCTCGGGGGCCACGGGGAGGGGCCGGAGGTGACCGCCGGCGTGAAGCTGCTCGAACGCGCCTGCACGGAAGGGGCGGCCGCCGGTTGCTTCGAGCTCTCCGGCCTCTACGCCCTGGGCCGTGGCGTGAAGCAGGACGACCAGCGCGCCCACCTCCTGAAGCAGCAGGGGTGTGATGGGGGCCACGCCCGGGCCTGCTTCGAGCTGGGCATGGCCTACGACGGAGCCTCCCACGTCGTGAAGCACGACAAGACGAAGGCGGCCGCGCTGTTCGAGAAGTCCTGCGCGCTCAAGCCGCCGGAAGGATGCCTCACCCTCGCGGAGATGCTCCTGGACGGCGTCGGGATCCAGGCCGACGCTCCCCGGGCCGCGACGCTGCTCGCCCCCCTCTGTGACTCGGGAGACGCTGGGTCCTGCGGCAGGCTTGGCGACCTCTATGAGAAGGGCCGTGGGGTGGAGCGTGACGTGGAACGTGCCAGGGCGTTGAAACAGAAGGCCTGCGAAGGGAGCAGCCTGGACTACTGCGCGCGCCGGTAGCCCCGCGCCCCCGGCCGCTCCAGCCCGAGCGCCGCCGGCAGCACGTACCGCCCGAACAGGACCAGGGGCAACGCGGAGCCGGCGTCATCATTATAGTGGCTGGCGGTGAAGGCCGCGGTGAGGCCCAGCGAGGGCGCGACGAAGACGTACTGTCCCCCGTTGCCCCGCGCGAAGGACACCTCCACCGGGTTGCCGTTGATGACGAAGCGGGTGCTCCACCACAGGAGCCCGTAGCCGGCGTCGCCCAGCGGCCCCAGCGCCTTGCCGGACTCCGTCACCCACGCCTCGGAGACCCGCCGCTCGCCCTGCCACACCCCGCCGTCGAGCACGAGCTGCCCCACCTTGAGGAAGTCGCGCGGACGCAGGCGCAGGTGGCCGCCCGTGTCGGTGCCCTTCTTGCCCGCGGGCTGCCAGGTGAAGTCCTGGACCTGCATGGGCGCGAACAGCCACTCCCGGGAGAGGTCCGCGATGGACCGGCCGCTGACGTGCTCCAGGAGCGCGCCCAGCAGCACCACGCCGCCCGTGCAGTAGCGCGTGACGGTGCCGGGTTCGTCCCGCATGGGGACGTCCACGATGAAGCGGACCCAGTCGTCCGTGCCGTACATCCGCTCCTCGTTCCCGGGCGACTCCGGATCCCAGTCGTCGCACGCGAGCCCCGAGCGCATCTGGAGCAGGTGCCGCACCGTGATGCGCTCCTTGCGCGGATCCGGGTTCCGCACCGGGGCCAGGTGCGGCAAGAGCGGCAGCACGGGCGCGTCCAGGTCCGGCAGCAGGCCGCGCTCGTGCGCCATGCCCACCAGCAGCGACGTGACGCTCTTCGTGGCGGACCGCAGGTCGTGCGCCGCTTCCCGCGTGAAGCCGTTCCAGTAGCGCTCGTAGAGGAGCTGGCCGCCGCGCGCGACGAGTACCGCGTCCGGAGTCTCCACGGTGCCCTCGGACACGTCGTGCTCCAGCGCGTCGAACCAGGGACGCTGGACGCCCGCGTCCTCGAACGACGCCACGGCCCAGCCGTCGTCGAGCCGGTCCGGCGGCGAGCCCGGTCCCGTGGGCAGCCGCTTCCCCCCGCATGCCGCGAGACACACCACGCACAGCAGCGCCACCCGCTGGAACATCGCTTCACCCGCCTTCGCACCGGCCCTGGAAGCGCGGCAGCGTATGTCACGGGAAGACGGCACGGCGACTAACGGTTCTTCGCGGCCTGCTCGCGGATGCGCGCTTCCTGCTCGCGCAGCTCCGGGGTGAACCCGGCGCCGAAGTCGTCGTCCTCGAAGACCTGCCGCAGCTCCAGCTCCACGTTGCCGCCTGCGTCGCTGGGCGGCCAGCGCTTGAGCCACTCCAGGGCCTCCTGCCTCGACTTCACCTGGATCAGGGTGAAGCCGGCGATGAGCTCCTTCGTCTCCGTGAAGGGACCGTCGATGATGGCCGGCTTGCCGTTCGTGAACTTCACGCGCGCGCCCTTGCTGCTGGGGTGGAGCCCTTCGCCCTGGAGCATCACGCCGGCCTTCACCATCTCCTCGTTGTAGGCGCCCATCGCGGCCAGCAGCTTCTCGTCCGGGAGGACGCCCGCCTCCGTGTCCTTGTCCGCCCTGCGGATGATCATGAAGCGCATGGTCGTGTCTCCTGGTGGCTGCCTTCCCCCAGGCAACGAATGGGGCCGGGGAAAATCGACACGGCCTTTATATTTTCCGCCGCGCCGTCCAAGTCCTCGCAATGACGGGGCTTTCCAGGGCCCCATCGCGGGTGTGACAGTCCCGGGCATGCGCGTGGGCATGACATCCGCCGGGCCCCGGCCCTTTCCGGGCAGCGGCCTGCTGCACCCCTGGGTGCTGGTGTCGGTGTTGCTGCTCGTCCTGAACGACCATGTGTTCAAGGCGCGCTGGCCGTCGTGGTGGACGGGGAAGCTCTCCGACGTCGCCGGGCTCGCGATGTTCCCGGTGCTCCTCCAGGCGCTGTGGGAGCAGGCGTCCCGCCTCCGTGCGCGGGAGTTCCGCCCGTCGTTCGCGGTGCTCGTGGGCGCGGTCGTGCTGACGGGGCTGTGCTTCGCCGCCACGAAGCTTTCACCTGACGCGGGGAATGCGTGGCGCTGGGCGCTGGGCGCGCTGCAGTGGCCCTTCTTCGCGCTGCGGGCCTGGCTCGCGGGCGTGCGCATTCCTCCGGTCCGGCTCACGCAGCACACGGTGGACATCACGGATCTGCTCACGCTGCCTTCGCTTTTCATTCCCGTGTGGCTCGGGTGGCGGCGTGCTCGCGAGGCACGCGAACAGGACGCGCGTATTCCCGCGCGCGACGTGTCTTCCCCGCATCCTTGATTGCTGCGTGCTGTGTTTGTCACGTCGCGAGACGTGTCAGACCCCACCTGCACATTGCGCCCCGCCAAGCATTGAACCGGCAGGGGCCATCATGTCCGCACATTCATCGCAGCAGAGCGTCACCGCGTCGTCGACCATCCTCGAGCAGGTGCGTCAGTGCGCCGCGTCCGTCACCCGCTATCCGCTCGACATCCTGACGGAGCACGCGCAGCTCGAGGATGAGCTGGGCATCGACTCCGTGAAGCTCGCGGAGATCGCGGCCGTCATCGCGCGCGAGTTCCACCTCCCGCCGGACCGGCTGCCGCGCAACGGAAAGGCGCGCACGCTCGGCGCCATCGCGGGGGCGGTGACGGAGGCGCTGGGCACGGCGCCCAGCCCGTCGCTCCACGTCGCGCCCGCGCAGGTGGCGCCTGTCGCTTCCGCGCAGCCGCAGGTGGCGCCTCTCGCTTCCGCACAGCCGCAGGTGGCGCATGTCGCTTCCGCCCAACTCCCGGTGACGCCCGTCGCTTCCGTGCCCGCTATCGTGGAAGCGAAGGCGGCACCGGCGCCCTGGACCTGCTGCCGCGCGTGCGCGCCGTGTTCGCGCGCGTGACGCGCTATCCGGAAGACCTGCTCACGCCGCACGCGGACCTGGAGGACGAGCTGGGCATCGACTCCGTGAAGCAGGCGGAGGTGATGGCCGTGCTCATGAAGGAGCTGGGCCTGGGTGACGCCCCGAAGCCCTCGCAGCGCCTGCGCACGATGGCCGCCATCGCCGACGCGGCCCGCGCGCTGTTGCCGTCCACGCCGTCCACGCCGGCCGTTCCGGAGGCCCGGC
>NZ_JBKGHJ010001019.1:0-1255 GCF_046520365.1 Corallococcus sp. 4LFB | reverse complement strand
GCACGGACGTGGACCTGCGGCCGGTGCGTTCGGCGGAGCTGTTCGACCCGGCGTCGGGGACGTGGAGCGCGGTGGAGGCGCCGGCCTCCGTGCGAGGCGGCGCGGGCACGGCGGTGGTGCTGCGCACGGGCAAGGTGCTCTTCGCGAGCGGCCTGCAGTCGGAGCTGTACGACCCGCTGACGGGCCACTGGGAGAAGGCGGGAGCGATGGGAGGCGCGGCGGGCACGCACCGGCTGGGGCACACCGTGACGCTGCTCCCGGACGGCCGCGTGCTGGTGGTGGGCGGCACGACGACGCAGGCGGCGAGGACGGCGGAGGTCTACGTGCCGGAGCGCAATGCCTGGGAGGCAGTGGAGGCCCCGGCGGTGCCGCGAGAGCACCACGCGGCGCTGGTGACGGGAGAGGGCGCGGTGCTGGTGGTGGGCGGCGAGCACCCCTCGCGAGGCACGCTGGCCTCCGCGGAGCGCTTCGACCCGGCACAGGGCACGTGGACGCAGGCGCCCACGCTGCATGAGCCGCGAGGCGAAGCCGGAGCGCTGTGGCTGCGCCGGGGGACGGTGCTGGTGGTGGGCGGAGTGAACGAGCTGGGCACCCTGGCCACGAGCGAGGAGTACGTCCCCGCCCCGTCCGTGGCCCAGGCCACTCCGGAAGAGTAGGTCGGTTCGCGGCGAACAGATGGTTCAGACCGGAGGGTGATGCCGGTCCCGTGAGGAGGCAGAGACGATGCTGCATGCTTCGAGGAACGCCAGACATCGCGTCCATCAGCGACCCCGTGGCTGACGACTTCTGGTCCTTCGAGGACGACCACGGGCGCCAGCACGTCTCCCGCGTCACCCTGGGCCGGCCCGCGCCCATCCCTCAGGATGCCAATGGGGACTGGTACTGCCCCGTGGTCATCGGCCACGCGGTGCCCATCACCGTGAGCATGGTGGGCGTGGGCCCCGTGGATGCCCTGCTCAACGCCGCGCGGTTCGTCCGCGAGCACTTCCACGAGCTGCGCAAGGTCAGCCCCCGCGCCACACCACCCGGCTCCACGGATTCAAAGTGAAGCGGGGACAGCGTGTCTGGCTTTCCCGCGAATGACTGACAACGGCGGTTCCGGAAGGTCGTTCCGCCGCGCGGCGTGCCAGGGCGCGTGACAGACTGCGCGCCCATGCGCTCCTGGAAACACCTGCTCCTCGTCCCGCTCGTCTGCTCCTCCGCCTGCGCCACCGCGCCCGCCGCCCCCGCGAAGCCCGAGGCCCCGGTCGCCGCC
>NZ_JBKGHJ010001018.1:0-1258 GCF_046520365.1 Corallococcus sp. 4LFB | reverse complement strand
CCCGGGCCAGGTCCTCCGCGCCCGGGTACATGTCCGGGGCCTCCACCTCGTCCGGGGCGCTCGCGTCCCAGCGCGGCGCGGGCCCGGTGGCGGCGGTGAGGCGCACCCCGGCGGGGCTGCCGTCCGCCTTCATCAGCGCGAAGGAGAGGCCGCCCTGGGTGTTGTCGCGGGACATCTTCACCACGAAGCGGTGCTTGCCCGCCGGCAGCTCCAGCGCGCGCACGCTCACCGTGGACGCGGTGCGCGCCCAGTCCCGGCGCTCCAGCACGGGGGCGCCGTCCATCAGCACGCGGTGCGACGTCTGGCTCACCGTGCGCAGCACGTACACGCCGGCCTGCGCCACCTCCGCGTCGATGCCCAGCGCGTACATGTCCCCGTGCCCGGGCTCGCCGGCCAGGTCCAGCCGGCCGTCCGGCGAGCGCACCGTGCGCGCCGCGAGCGCGCCGTACGCGCCCGTGAAGGGGCCCGCGAACGAGCCGTCCTTCTCCGGCGCGATGGGCTCGTCGATGGCCAGCACGTGGAAGGGCGAGAAGGGCCCCACCAGCGTGGCCTCGCTCGCGCCGCCCAGGTCCTTGAGCGTCTGGGCCTGGGTGGCCGTGTCCGCGCGCAGGCTGGCCACCGCCAGGCGCGCGGCGGCGCAGCAGGTAGGCCGTCTCACCCCGGGCCCCCGCGGCGAGCGCGGCGTCCACGCCCTTGAGAATGGTGTCGTCCTCCGCGCGCGACGTGCCCACGCGGTCCAGCATGTAGCGGGCGGCGATGACGGCCACCGGGTGGCGCGGGGCGCGCTTCACCAGCTCCACCGACGCGGCGAGCGCGCGGTCGGACTGGCCGTTGCGCCGGGCCAGCAGCGCCTGCCCCTCCAGGGCGTATGGGTCGCCCGGGTCCTTCTGCACGGCGGCGTCGAAGCGCTGCTGCGCGAGCTTCACGTCGCCCGCGACGAGGTAGGCGTGGAAGCCCGCGAACGCGAGCGGGCGCGCCGCCGCGTCAGCCTGACCGGCGCGCTCGGCGGCGGACTCGAGCACGTGGGGCGCGACGACGGAGGAGGGCCGGGGGCAGCCGGTGAGTCCGGCGACGAGTGCTAGCGCGGTCAGGCCGCGACGGAAGGTGCGCATAGGGGAGCCGAGGGATAATGCAATCCCCCCGGAGAGGCCATATTCCCCGCGCGGTGCTTGTCCGGGACTGGCCCCGCCTGGTCCCCTAGCGGCGCTTCGGGGAGGGCTTGGCGGGGGCCGCCTTGGCCGGCTGGCGCCTGGGCGGG
>NZ_JBKGHJ010001017.1:0-1268 GCF_046520365.1 Corallococcus sp. 4LFB | reverse complement strand
CGGAGGCCCCGGCCGCGAGGCACGAGGCGCCCGCTTCCGAGCCTGAGCCCAGCGTCGTGGTGGCCCCCGACGTGGAGGCCGCGACCGCGGACGCGACCGCGGACGCGCTCGTGGAAATCGACGACGTGCAGGACGCCGACCTCGTGGAGGTCGACGCGGCCCACACGCCGCCTCCGCCGCCGCTCGAGTCCTGAGCCCGGGCCCGGGCCCGGTGACGCTCAGGGCGGGGGCGTGTCCTCGAGCGCGGCGTCGAGCTGCTTCTGCGCCTCCATGACGTCCTTCTCCAGCTCGTCCGTGTAGCGGTCGCGCTCCGGGCTCCTCCACTCGGCGTCGGAGAACTGCTGGAGCGAGTACTCGCGCGTGGTGTGCACGGGCCCGCGCAGCGTGACCATCAGCTCGCGGTCCGGGTCGCCCATCTCCTTGAGCAGGAAGCCCTCCACGTCGCGCAGGGTCAGCGGGAACGTGGGCGCCTCGTCGCGGATGAGCTTGCCGAAGACGTTGAGCTTCACCTCCTGCGCGCCCTCCTGCAGCTCCTCGTTGAACGACACCGACGCGAACGGCACGCCGCCCTCGTCGTCCAGCCGGCCGGACACCACGTACCGCCCCGCCTTGCGGACCTGGACGGACAGGTACAGGTCCAGCGACCCCGCCTCCACCACCTCGCGCACCCGGCGGGTGAACGTGGCCGGCGGCGCGGGGGTGTAGAGCACGTCGAAGAACGCCGAGTCCTCCAGCGACCCCGAGCGCACGCGCACGTCCACGCGCAGCGTGCCGGAGAACATCGCGAAGCCCTGCTCCGACGGCTGGAAGCGCCCGGTGAGCGTCCCGTCACCCGCCACCGCGTCGCCGCCCTGCCCCGCGTCCGTGAAGGCCACCGGCACGCTCGGCACACCGCCGGCGCCCACCAGGTGGTCCGCCTCGTGCGCCAGCGCGGACACCACCTCGCACGGGCGCGGCGTGCGGCGCGAGTCCTCGCACGCCACGCTGAGGAGCACCGCCTCCTCACCGACGACGAACACCTTGTCCTGCTTGAGCCGCAGCTGCACGTCGGAGGTGCCGTCCTGCGCGGCCTTCGGGCTCAAGGGCCGCGTGCGCTCCGGCTCCGCCAGCTCCAGTTGGTCCGGATGCTCGCGGCTGGGCCGCGACTCGGGCGGATAGCGCGTGGCCGCCACATAGGATTCCAACGAGCGCTTCGCGCGCTCCAGCCGCTTCTGCCACAGCTCGCGGCGGGCCTCGCGCTCGCGGGCCTCCGGGCTGAGCAGTGACGG
>NZ_JBKGHJ010001016.1:0-1279 GCF_046520365.1 Corallococcus sp. 4LFB | reverse complement strand
TGCGGTACAGCCGCGTCCCTGCCGCACCGTACGGGTTCGGCACGAAGCGCTCCGCCGTCAACTCCGGACGCTGGAGGTAGCCGCGCGCGAGCCCTTCGCCTCCCAGGTACAGCTCACCGGGCACACCCACCGGCACCGGCTGTCCACGCGTGTCCAGCACGTACGCCTGCACGTTGGGCAACGGCCCGCCGAGGACGGGCTGCGTCCCAGGACGCACCTCGTAGCTCGTCGAGTCCACCGTGCATTCCGTCGGGCCGTACACGTTGAAGGCCCGAGTCCTCGGCGCGGCTGCCAGCGTGGCCCATGTGGCCGCGTCCAGGGCTTCACCGCCCGGCAGCACGAGCCTCGGGGCCTTCTCCCCTTCCAGCAGCCCCTGCGGAATCAGCAGCCGCAACAGGGACGGCGTGCAGTCCAGCACGTCCACCCGCTCACGCCGCACCCACTCCACGAGCGCCTTCGGTTCCTGCCGCGTCTCCTCCGGCACGATGCACAGGCAGTGTCCGTCCAGCAGCTGTGCCCACTGCTGCACGGACGCGTCGAAGTACAACGGCGCGTTGACGCTGACGCGCAGCCCCGTCGGCTGGCCCGCGTAGATCGTCTGTTTCAGCGCCTGGTGGAAGTGCAGCACCGCGCGGTGCTCGATCATCACGCCCTTCGGCGTGCCCGTGCTTCCCGAGGTGTAGATGGCGTAGGCGAGGTTGCGCGCCGTCGCCACCTGCACCGGGGCGTGCGTCGGCAGGCCCTCGGGCAGTGCCCCTTCCGCGTCCAGGCACAACACCTGGGCGCCCTCGACATCCCACCCGGCCGCGATGCGCGCATGCGTCAGCAGCACCGGCGCCGCGCTGTCCTTCAGCGCCAGGGCACGACGGTGGACGGGCCAGGCCGGATCCAGGGGCACGTAGTAGCCGCCGGCCTTCATCACCGCCAGCACGGC
Organism: Corallococcus sp. 4LFB; assembly: GCF_046520365.1. Lineage (NCBI taxonomy): Bacteria > Pseudomonadati > Myxococcota > Myxococcia > Myxococcales > Myxococcaceae > Corallococcus > Corallococcus sp. 4LFB. The sequence continues at coordinate 345 of NZ_JBKGHJ010001016.1, read as the reverse complement.
CACCATCGCTTCCAGCGAACGGTCCAGGCACAGCACCACCGGCACGTCCGCTCCGACGCCCAGCGTGCGCAGATGGTGCGCGAGCTGGTTGGCGCGGGCCTCCAGTTGGGCGAAGGAGAGCGTCTCCTCCTCGAAGCGCACCGCGGGCGCATCCGGCGTCCGGGCCACCTGCTTCTCGAAGGCCTCCGAGAAGGTGCCCTCCAGCACGAAGTCCCTGGCCGTGGCGTTCCAGTCCAGGAGCACCTGCTGGCGCTCCTCGACCTTCAGCAGCGGCACCTCCCACACGCTCACGTCCGCGTCCTTCGCGATGCCCTCCAGCAGCATCCCGAAGTGGCTCAGCATCCG
>NZ_JBKGHJ010001015.1:0-1288 GCF_046520365.1 Corallococcus sp. 4LFB | reverse complement strand
AGCCGGCCAGCAGCACCATGAACAGCGTGGCGTCCTGCGCGCGCGCCAGCGTCTGGAGTTGCCCGGTCAGCGCCCTGGGCAGGGCGAAGGACACGCTCGCTCCCCGGAAGCTCTGCACGGGCGGGCGCGGATGGTCCAGCGGCAGCTCCAGCGCGACCGGTGCGCCCGCGAGCCGCTGCTTCCAGTAGGTGACCTGCCTCTCCAGCGCCTCGTCCCGCAGCCAGCCGCGCTGCCACAAGGCGTAGTCGGCGTACTGCACCGGCAGCTCCGGCAGCGGTGACTCCCGGCCCTGGGCATACGCGGCGTACAGCGCGCCCAGTTCGCGGATCAGCACCCCCAGCGACCAACCGTCGCTGACGATGTGATGCATCACCACCACGACGATGTGCTCCTCCGGCGCCAGCCGCAGCAGCACGGCATGGAAGAGCGACCCCTTGGCGAGGTCGAAGCGCCTGCCCGTCGCCGCGTGAATGGCGCGCCGCGCCTCTTCCTTGCGCGCCGCCGCCGGCAACGCGGACAGGTCGATGCTCTCCAGCTCGAAGCGACCGGGCGGATCGACAATCTGCTCAATGGTCTCGTCGTCAGCCGCGAAGCGCGTGCGTAACGCCTCGTGGCGCCGCACGATCTCCGTCAGTGCATGCGCGAAGGCCTGGCCGTCCAGTGCGCCGACGAAGCGCACGGCGCCCGTGATGTTGTAGGCAGCGCCCAGCGACTCGATCTGCTCCAGCAGCCATAGCCGCTCCTGCGCATAGGACAACGGCAGGCGGGCGGGACGCTGCTGCACGGCGAGCGGTGGCACGTTCAGCCCCTGGCCCTCGCGCCGGGCCGCGTCCAGGGCCGCGCCGAGCGCACCCAGGTGCGGCGTCTCGAATAGGGTGCGCAGCGGCAGCTCGACGCCGAAGGTGTCGCGCAGCCGCACCACCACCTGCGTCGCCAGCAGCGAGTGGCCACCCAGCTCGAAGAAGTTGTCCTGTGCGCCCACGCGCGCGACCTGGAGCACGTCCGACCAGATGGCGGCCACGGTCTCCTCGGTGGGCGTGCGCGGCGCGACGTAGACGCGCTCCTCACCGCTGATGTCGGGCGCCGGCAGCGCCTTGCGGTCCACCTTCCCGTTGGGCGTGAGCGGCAGGCGCTCCAGCAGCACGATGTGCGAGGGCAGCATGTAGTGCGGAAGCGTCCCCTGCAGCGCCACGCGCAGCTGCGCCGCGTCGCGCGCCTCGGGCTCGCAGACCGCATAGGCGACCAGCCGCTTGTCGCCGGGACGGTCCTCCCGTGCCATCACCAGCGC
>NZ_JBKGHJ010001014.1:0-1290 GCF_046520365.1 Corallococcus sp. 4LFB | reverse complement strand
CACCAGGCCGCGCGCGGCGAGGGCCTCCTGGTGCGTCCACACATCGCACGGCGTGAGCGGAGACGGGCCCGCGCTGGAAGGGGCCGCCACTTCGTTCGCGTCCCGCCCGCGCGCGAGCGGCCCGGACGGGGGCGGGGTGGGGCGCTCAGGGGCTTCATGGGTACTCCCGGGGCAGCAGGATGCGGAGCAGGGCGCCGCCGCCCGGTCCGTTGCGCCGGTGCAGCAGGCCGCCGCTGGCGCGCAGCAGGCACTCGCTGGTGTAGAGGCCCAGCCCCGTGCCCTGGGACTTGGTCGTGTAGAGCTCCTCCGCGGGCGCGTTGAGGCGCTCCGGGGGGAAGCCGGGGCCGTCGTCTTCGATCTCCACCTCCAGGCGTCCGCTGAGCGGCTCGGTGCGCGCGCGGATGTAGACGCGGGACGCGCCCTGTTCGCCGTTGCCCTCGCAGGCGTTGACCACCAGGTTCTCCACCACCCGGCGCAGCGTGAGCGGTCCGCCGCGCAGGAGCGCGCGAGGGGGCCCGGGCGGCTCCAGCTCCACGTGGATGTCCACGTAGGGGAAGCGCAGGGACACCTGGGCCTGCACGGACTCCAGCACCAGCCCCAGGTCCACGGCCTCCGGCTCCGTGCCGGCGAAGCGGCGGCTCTTGGCGCGCACCTCCTTCACCATCTCCTGGAGCTGCCGCAGGCTGTCCTGGAGCTGGCGGGCCTGGTCCTCGAAGCCGCTGCGCGCGAGCAGGCCGCGTTGCGTGCCGAACGCCTTCATCATGTCCGCGGCGGTGCCGGCCTCGTGCAGCGCCTGGTCCATGCCCTGGTGGTGGCCGAGGATTTCCGCCATCGCCTGGGTGAGGCGGCCCACGTCGCGCTCCTGCTGCTCCACGAGCTGCGCGTGCACGGCGGCGCGCAGGCGGTCCGCGTCCGCGCGGGCCCGGTCGTAGCGCACCGCGAGCCCGCCCAGGTACAGCTCCGCCAGCAGCGCGGACGGGCCCACGATGGCCAGGAGCACCGCGTGCTGGGCGCTCCGGGCCAGGGGCAGGGCGCCCAGCAGGGCCGCGAGCGTGCCCACCGCGAGGAAGGCTCGCGCCACGTCACCCGGTAGCGCCGCCATGCACGGCGGCGGTGCCGATGAGGAGCACGCCGAAGACGAGCGCCCCGGGGAGCTCCGCGAGCGCCATGAGGCTCGCGAGGAAGAAGTGCAGCAGCGCCAGGCCCGGCAGCCACGCGAGCCAGCCCCCCGCGGCCACGCGTCTGCGGCGCGCGAGCACCCAGGCGAAGGCGACGCGGTGGACGGCGCAG
>NZ_JBKGHJ010001013.1:0-1295 GCF_046520365.1 Corallococcus sp. 4LFB | reverse complement strand
CGGACGCGCTGCTGCGCGTGACGGCGGTGCCCGCGCGGGAGGACCTGGAGACGCCGCTGACCGGCTCCACGCCACGAGCCCCTTCTCCCCGGACGCGGAGCTGACGGAGCCGTTCTACGCGGTGCTGACGGAGCTGCACGCGCGCACGCGCAAGTGGGAGGAGTCCGCGCCCGCGGGGGAGACGTTGGACCCGGCGGGGCTGGCGCGGCTGTGGGCGGAGTCGCTGGCCGCGTGCGAGCAGCGCGGGCAGAAGGTGACGGATGCGTTCGGCCGCAAGCTGCGGCTGTCGCGGCTGCCGGAGGACCTGCTGGCCCTGACGGATCCGCGCGCGGTGGTGGTGAATGGGACGCGGTTGCCGGAGGACGTCGTGAACTGGGGCGCGTGGGTCGCCCAGGAGGCGCCATGAAGCTGCGCTCGTGGTTGTCCGGGGCCGTGGGCCTCGGGGTGGGGTTCGTGCTGGGCGGGATGACGCTCGCGCTGGTGGCGGGGGACATGATCCGCCGCTCCATGGGGCAGTCCGCCGCCGCGCTCGCGGGCGATGCGAGCTTCGACGGGATGGCGTCGGAGTCCCTGCAACGCAAGACGATGAAGAGCTTCGGCTCCGCGAACGCGTACGACGACGAGGGAGGGTCGAGAGGCGGCGGCGGCCGGGCCGAGCCCCCGAAGGCCGCGGCGCCCGTGGCCGAGATGGCGGCACCTCCGGAGCCGGAGATGGAGGAGGCGCCGGGGGACGCCGTCGGTGGCAAGGATGGCGCGGCGGCCGCGCCCACCCGCGCGTGGTTCCCGGAGACGTTCCTCTTCGAGCCCCTGGTGGTGACGGACGCGAACGGCCAGGCGACGGTGCCGGTGCGCGTGCCGGACCGGTTGACGCAGTGGCGGGTGCTGGCGCTGGCGCACTCGCGCTCCGGCGCGCAGGCGGGGGCGGTGACGTCCTTCGCGGGCACGCTGCCCACGTACGTCGACCCGTGCTGCCGCCCTTCCTGCGCGCGGGTGACACCGTGCGCCTGCCGGTGCAGGTGGTGAACACCACCGACAAGGCCGTGGAGGCGGCGCTGAAGGTGGACGTGAAGGGCGCGCAGGTGGAGGCCGGCGCGCGCACGGTGCGGGTGCCGCGCGCGGCAGCGTGGTGGAGCTGGTGACGGTGAAGGCCGGGGCGCGGGGCCGGTGACGGTGCGCGCCTCGCTGGGTGACACGGACGCGGTGGTGCGCGACTTCGACGTGTGGGCCACCGGGCAGCACCGTGGTCCAGACGCGCGGCGGTTCGCTGGCGGCGCCGCGCACGCTGTCCCTGACGG
>NZ_JBKGHJ010001012.1:0-1296 GCF_046520365.1 Corallococcus sp. 4LFB | reverse complement strand
TGAGCTGGACGCGCTGGTGACGGTGGGGCCGGCGGCGCTGCTGCTCGTGGCGCTGCGCGGCCTGGCCATCTGGGCCGCGTGCCGCAGGTTCGCGCCCGCCGAGGACCCGCGCCTCAAGCGCTACCTGTGGATGGGGCTCATCTCCCAGGCGGGCGTGACGTTCGGCCTGGCGGCGCTGGTGTCGCGCACCTTCCCGTCCTTCGGGCCGCAGGTGGAGGTGCTCATCATCGCGATGATCACCGCGCACGAGCTGGTGGGGCCGGTGCTCACGCGGCGCGCCCTGCTGGGCAGTGGCGAAATCCGTGCGGAAGAGGCGGGCGGCGGCGCATAGTGGGGGCAGCACCCCTCACGGGGTGGCCTCTGCCAGGAGCTTCCCGCCATGCCCGCCGCCGCCGCTCCCATCCTCGAGGTGGACGTGGATCATCCCTCGCCCCGCCAGGTCGCACGGGCGGTGGAGGTGCTGGAGAAGGGCGGCGTCATCGCCTATCCCACGGACACGTACTACGGGCTCGGCTGTGATTTGAATTCTAAGAAAGCAATTGAGCGGCTTTACCAGCTCAAGGGCCGCGACCGGAAGAAGCCCCTGTCGCTGCTGTGCCCGGACCTGTCGGACGTGGCCCGCTACGCGCACGTGAGCAACTTCGCCTACCGCGCCATGAAGGGGCTTACCCCCGGCGCCTTCACCTTCATCCTGGAGGCCACGCGCCTGGTGCCGGAGGTGATGATGACGAAGCAGAAGCAGGTGGGCCTGCGCGTGCCGGACGCCGCCCTGCCCAGGGCGCTGGCGAAGGCGCTCGGCCGCCCGCTCATCACCACCTCCGCGACCCACACGGACGGTACGGTCCTCTCGGACGCGCGGGACATCAAGACGGCGCTGGGCCATGGCCTGGACCTGATTCTTGACGGTGGCGTGACATTGAACGAGCCGTCCACGGTGGTTTCACTCATAGGCGATACGCTTGAAATCCTGAGGCAGGGCAAGGGTAGTCTGGAGTCCTGAAATCCTTTTCAGAGGGGGAAGTCTTGGCCGAGGGCGACCCGTCCGCGAAGTCTGTCGTTGACTCACCGGAGCGTGTGCCGGGCGCGCTCGCGCTGCTGGGCCTGCTGGTGTTGCGTCCCATTGATCTGCATTACCGGCTGCGCGAGGCGGGCATCCGTTCACCGGCGGGCCGCATCGGGCAGCTGTGGCGGGAGCAGGCGGAAGGGGGCCGCGCGGCGGGGGCCTTCGTGGCGCGGATGCTGCGTCCTGCTCGCTCGTGCTGTCGGCCGGGCCTCACGGTGCTGGCGGGGCTGGGG
>NZ_JBKGHJ010001011.1:0-1298 GCF_046520365.1 Corallococcus sp. 4LFB | reverse complement strand
GGCTCGGGGCCTCAGGGCCGCGTGACGAAGGCGGACGTGGTGGCGGCGCTGGAGGGTGGCAACGGCGCGCCGAAGAAGAACGAGGTCGCGGCCCCCGCGCCCCAGGCCGCGCGTCCGGCGGCGCCGCCCGTGTCCTCGGGGAAGGGCGACGAGCGCATCGCGCTGCGCGGGCTGCGCAAGAAGATTGCGGAGAAGATGGTGCGCTCGAAGTTCACGATGCCGCACTTCGCGTTCGTGGAGGAGGTGGACGCCACGGACCTGGTCGCGCTGCGCACGCGGCTCAACAGCCAGCTGGCGGCGGCGGGGGACGGCACGAAGCTGACCTACCTGCCGTTCATCGTGAAGGCGACCATCGCGGCGATGAAGAAGTTCCCGCACCTCAACGCGAACTTCGACGAGTCGACGCAGGAGCTGGTGGTGCGCGGCGAGTACAACATCGGCATCGCGGTGGCCACGCCGGACGGCCTCACGGTGGCGGTGGTGCGCAACGCGGATCAGCTCACGCTGGGCGAGCTGGCGAAGGAGATCTCCCGCCTGAGCGTCGCGGCGCGCGACCGCAAGCTGAAGATGGAGGAGCTGACGGGCGGCACCTTCACCATCACCTCGCTGGGGCAGAGCGGCGGCCTGTTCGCCACGCCCATCCTGAACCACCCCGAGGTGGGCATCCTGGGCGTTCACAAGCTGAAGAAGCGCCCGGCGGTGAAGAACGACCAGGTGGTCGTCCGGGACATGATGAACCTGTCGCTGTCCTGCGACCACCGCGTCATCGACGGCGACGTCGCGGCGAGCTTCGTGTACGAGATCATCAAGTACCTGGAAGCGCCGGACCTGCTGTTCCTCGCGATGGCGTGAGGACGCGCGTCGCGGGGCTCGCCGACCGCTCCAGCTCCGGGGGGCGGCCGGGACGCGGGGGACTACCGGAACAGCAACGCTGAAAGCGGGCACCCGCGATGGCCGACAATCCCCGTGAGTTGATCCGCGCCGCGCAGACCGCCGAGCTCCAGGGAGACCGCGCACGAGCGGCGGAGTGCCTGGAGCAGGCCGCCGCCCTCTACCAGCGCTCCGGGCACACCTCGCGCGCCTCCCAGTTGTTGCGGCAGGCGCGCCAGTTGAAGGCCCGCGCCCCGGACGTGAGCCCCGCCTTCACCGCGGCGATGGCGGGAGGCAAGGACGCGACGGCCTTCCGCGCGGTGGGCTGGAGCGACGCGGTGTCCGCCGCGTCAACGACAAGGCCGACGCCGTGGCGCACCCGCTGGAGGAGCCCACCGTGACGGGTGGCGCGGCGCTGCCCACCGAGC
>NZ_JBKGHJ010001010.1:0-1299 GCF_046520365.1 Corallococcus sp. 4LFB | reverse complement strand
TCAGGCCCAGGTGACGGGTGCGCCGAAGGGCTCCGCGTATCGGGTCAAGCGAGGGAACGAGGAAGTCGACTTCGACGGCTTCGACGCGGAGGAGAGTCTGCTGCTGGAGGCCAAGGGCCCTGGATACGAGAAGTTCTTCGGAAAAGATCTCAGTGCGAAGGAGTTTTTCGAGGGTGTTACTCCCCTGGTGGAGCAGGCACGGCGGCAGTTCAGGGTGGCCGGAGGTACACCCGTTCGATGGGTGGTTGCCGAGGAGAGATTCGCAGCCGTATTGCGTGTGTTGTTCAAGCGCCAAGGCATTAAGGTGGAAGTGCGTTTCCTTCCTCCCTCGCAATGAGCATCGCGGATCAAATGTCGGACAGGTACTACGTCGGGGCTTACTGGGTGGCGCGGCACGAGTCCGACGTGTCTTGTGCCCGCAGAGCGGAAAGATTGTTCGAGAGCCTGGGCGACCTTGAACCCACGTGGCGTCAGTGGAACGCGACCGGGCGGACCATCAAGAAGGCCCAGGCCCGCTGGTTTCAGACCCACCAAGCCTCCTTCTTGGAACTGTTCGCCCGAAAGAAGAACCGTATTGGCGACGGCTTCAGCTACTGGTTGTGGACGGGGGGACCGACCCGGGACGAAGCAATTGCGGTCAATGGCTTCTGCGGCTCTGCGGACGCTGTGCCGACTTCGGTGTGTGTCGTCGATCCCCCTCATCACGGTGAAGTGGCTGAACGCGTATTGACCGCACCCGTCTTGCGCGAGGTGCTGCTTGCAATGGTGCGCTGTTGGGAACCGGCGTGGGGCGTCGTTGCCTCCGAGCAGTATCGGGACCAGATGTCGCCTTCCTCAGGGGACGTGGGCACCTTCGTGGGCTGGATGACCTACTTCTCCCGGAAATGGGGAGAGGTCCCTCCACTCCCCGCTCCGGTACGCGTCGAGCCCGTGGACGACCTGGGAACCCTGGTCATCCTCACCGAGGAACGATTCACGGTGACGAACCCGGAACACGTCCGCCTGGCCACGGAGGTGCACCAGGTGCTCGATGCCGCGGGCCTGCTGCGTGCCTTGTGATGAGGCAGCTGGCCTCCGCCGTCAGGACGACCTCCGCGGCGCTGCTCGGGCGTGGCCCGTGGGTTGGCAGTGAGAAACCGTGGGGACGGGCTGGCTGCTGGCTGCTGCTGTGGGTGTTCTGGGTGGGGTGCGCCAGCGGACCCACGGTGCGGCTGCGCACGGAGGACAGGACGCGGACGTATGTCCCGGCGACGTGGGACCGGCGGGTGCCGGTCAGCGCGCGGGAGTTCGAGGAGGCGC
>NZ_JBKGHJ010000100.1:0-19859 GCF_046520365.1 Corallococcus sp. 4LFB | reverse complement strand
CAGGGCAGCCGCCTCCGCCCGGCTGGCCGCCCCACACGCCCAGCGTCAGCCCCACCTCCACCAGCACCCGCACCTGCGTCGGGTGCGCCTCCGCCAGCGACCGGGCCAGCGCGAGCGCCGACGTGTAGCGGCCTCCCCGGCGCAGGCGGTCCACCTCGCGCAGGGGCTCGGACAGCTCCGGGGGCCAGGCCTGTCGTCCGTTGCGTTCCATTCGGTGGGGGGCAGCCGTCCGGCATTTCGCAGGCGCGTCCCGGGGTGTCAAGGCGACGACTTGACCCGGAAGCCCGGTCGCGAGAAGAGCGCTGGCATGAAGCCCTGGGAAACAGTGGAGCGAGCGCAGGTGCCGGACGTGGGAGAGGTCGTGCTCGCCCGGCGGGACGAAGAGTACGTGCTGCGCGTGCGCGGCCAGACGTTGATGTCCAGCCGCCAGCATGGCTCGGAGATGGCCATGGCCGAGGCTGGCTGCGCGAACCTCGCGGCGGACGCGCCCGCCCGGGTGCTGGTGGGCGGGCTGGGCTTCGGCTTCACGGTGCGCGCGGTGCTGGACCGCCTGGGGCCGGGCGCCCGCGTCGTGGTCGCGGAGCTGATGGCTCCGGTGGTGGAGTGGAACCGGGGCCTGCTCGCGCCGCTGGCGAAGGCGCCGCTGGAGGACCCGCGCGTCACCGTGGTGGAGGGGGACGTGGGCAAGGTGATGCGCCGGCAGCAGGGCGCCTTCGACGCCATCCTGCTCGACGTGGACAACGGCCCGAAGGCCATGACCCATCCCGACAACGACAGCCTCTACGACCTCACCGGCGTGTCGCACGCCTACAACTCCCTGCGCTCCAACGGAACGCTGGTGGTGTGGAGCGCCGGGCCCTCGGTCGCGTACGTGAGGCTGCTGGAAGAGGTGGGCTTCTCCGTCCAGCTCCTCCACCCCACGGCGCACGGCACCAAGGGGCCGCGGCACACCCTCTTCGTCGCCCGGCGCGTGCCCAAGGCCAAGGGCGCATCGTCGTCGCGGCCGCCGTCGCGGCGCTGAAGCCCGCGAACGTTCTTCCCATCAGGAGGTGGCAGCCCATGTGGTGCGTCCGTCTGTGCCTGTTCGCCGTCGTCCTCGTCAGCGGCGTGGGACACGCCACGGAGGCGGAGCCGATGCCTCCGCACGCGACGTTCCTGCTCCCGTCGAAGGCGCTCCGGGAGCAGCGCCGCATCAACGTCTACACGCCACCCGGCTACGCCGCGGCGAAGGGCGTGCGCTACCCGGTGCTCTACATGCCCGACGGCGGCGAGCAGGAGGACTTCCCGCACGTCGCCACCGCCGTGGACACCGCCATCCGCGCCGGAGAGATGCGGCCCGTCATCCTGGTGGGCATCGAGAACACCGAGCGGCGCCGGGACATGACCGGGCCCACGCAGGTCGAGGCGGACAAGAAGATCGCCCCGAGGGTCGGTGGCTCCGCCGCGTTCCGGGCCTTCCTCCGCGACGAGCTCATGCCCCACGTGCGCCGCAAGTACCGCGTCACCAACGAGACGGCCATCATCGGCGAGTCGCTCGCGGGGCTGTTCATCATGGAGACGCTCTTCCTCCAGCCCGGGCTGTTCGGCACCTCCATCGCGCTGAGCCCCAGCCTCTGGTGGAACGACGAAGAGTGGGTGCGCAAGGCCGGGGAGCGGCTCAAGGCGAAGCCGGACCTGAAGGCCACGCTCTACATGGCGTCCGCCGGTGACGACGTCGCGGCCGAGGCCGGACGCCTGTCCGAAGTGTTCCGCGCGAGCGCGCCCGCGGGACTGAAGTGGAAGTACGAGCCCCAGCCCGACCTGCGCCACGCCAACATCTACCGTTCGCTTGAGGCGAAGGTGCTGCGAGAGGCGTTCGCGCCCACCTCCACGAAGGCCGTCCCCTGAGCAGGTCACGAGGGCGCGAAGGACTGTCGCAGTTCAAGAAGCAGGGGGCTCAAGAAACGGGCCATGAAGCGCCAGAGTCGCGCGCCCACCGACCCAGCGAACCTTGGGTGCCGTGAAGCGGTCTGCCCTCCCTGCGCATCGCCCCGCGGGTTCGTCAGTTGAGACCGCGGCAGGCAGGCCACGTCAGGGAGACAGGATGCAATCCCGAGCACCTCGTTGTCCTCGGCGGCTGGCGCGAGGCGGCCGGAATCCTGCTCCTTGACGCAGGGGCGTGCCTCGGGAGCATCGTCCTGCCCGGTGACCGACGCGGGGTTGCCGCAACCCTGCTCCTCAACGCAGGCGGGTGCCCCCAGTGCATCGTCCTGCCCGGAGCTGGATGCAGGAGCGCCCAGGCTGCGCTCCTGAGCGTGAGGGGCCTCGGGGGACACATGCTCCTGAGGACGTGGGGCGAATTGGTCGAGCACAAGCTCGTCGTACGCCTTCAGCAACACCGGCAGCCGGTGCTGGAGCGTCTGCACGTCGCGCTCGTCCAAGGCATGGTCCGCGCAGATGGCCCACTCACGCAGCGACTCGCCGCCCATGAAGGGCAGCAGCCGGGCCACGTTGCCCCGAAAGGCCCGTTGCAGCGACTGGATGAGGAGCAGATGCCCGGGATGTCCAGCCACCCGGGCCGCCAGCCGCAGCAGCTCGAACTCCAGTTGCGCGCAGCGCTCCCCGGGGTACCAGCGCGCAGCGTCACTGAGCTGGTAGCAGGTGCTCGTCAGCAACCCCAAGTCCATGACGGAGGCCTTCGCGCAGCATTCGACCAGCAGGTCCACCAGCACCTGACGCTTGAGGCTGAAGAAACCCTCCAGGAGCCGCCGGCACTCTTCGGAGCGCTCGTCATGCAGCGCCAGGCCCAGGTTCTCCAGCGTCAGCGACTCGTGCATCGCCACCGCGCGCGCCTGGCGTCCAGCGTGCTGCACCACCAGGCCCCGTGCCGCCAGCCGCCGCAGAGCCTCGCGCACCGTGCCCCGGCTCACTCCATAGTGGCGAGCCATCATCCGCTCCGAGGCCAACCCTCCGTTCCTCGGCAGCCGTCCCAGCGCAATGTCCCGCTCGATCTGCTCCTCCACGTACGCCACGAGCCCCACCCTCACCATTCCCGCCGCCCCTCTCGCCGATGATTCGCCCATCCAACCAGACGGGTCTGACATGGACGCGGGGCCCACCGTCCTCGGCACATCCTGGGACAGAGCGGCCTCGGGGCCCGGACGGCGCGAACTGGTCCGACTGCCGGACCAGTGGCCCCGGACGGCGTGACCTGGTCCGACTGTCGGGCCAGTGGCCCCGGACGGCGCGAACTGGTCCGACTGTCGGACCAGTTGGGCGGCGTCGCTCCCGGCAGGGGGCCCTGTCCCTGTCCCCCGCATTCGCGTCCGCCCACGCACCACGTCGCGGCCCTCTACGGTGTTCCACCAGGCGTGCGTCCCCCGGGCACCTCCGGGGTGCTGGATTCGTCAACAAACCTCTGGCGACCTACAGAGGTCGTCGCGCAGGCGTGTGGCGTAGCGAGCCGCGACGGCGCACGAACAGGTGGCACGTAGGGGGTTGGTCCGATGGGTCCGTCGCATGAGACCCAACAGAAGGCCCCTCCTTTCCAACCGTGGAGCGGTTCAACGGGCCCTCCCACTGGACTGCGTGGAGAACACCGTGCACGCCGTCCTTCGGCTGGAGGGCACCTGCTCGCCGCGCTCCGTGCAGGCGCAGAACCTGGCGAACATCGAACCGGTGAATGTTGGTGTCTCGCACCCGGGCTTCAGCGCGGGCTTGTACGGCCAGGTGCCGGAAAGGCCCGTGCTGGAGTTCGCGACGGCGGAGGGCGCCTTCGACACGAAGCAGTGGTTCAGCCCGGCGATGGTGTTCTTCCGTGGCCTCAGCACTCCGGAAATGGCGGGCTTCGTCCGCCCCATCCTTCCAGTTCCAAGGCGCAGGGTGCCCCAGCCGCCGAGCCCGCGTCCCAACTTCGTCTTCGTCAGAGTGTGGGCCCCGCGCGGCGCGGTCTTCCTCCAGCGCACCGACGCACGGACCGTCGGCGCGCTGGCTTCGGCCACGCCTCCGGTGTCGCGACAACAGCCGCTGTCCTGGCCGGGCCCGCTGCTACGGCGCGAGCCGTGCGGCGCCCGTGCCCGTCGCCTCACGCGGCTTCATCATCCCGCCCGCCACACGCAGGCCCAGCCAGCGTGGCGTGAAGCGCGTCAGGTTGGCCTGCAGCCAGTTGCGCCACCCCGGCACCACCGACGCCCGGCCCTGGTCCAGGGCCTTGAGGCCGCGCAGCACCACCTCCTCCGCGGTCGCCATGGGACCCACGGCGGCCTGCTGGGTGCCCACCACGTCGAAGAACGCCGTCCGGACGGGTCCCGGGCACAGGGCGAGCACTCGCACGCCGCGCTCGCGCGTCTCCTCCGACAGCGCCTCCGTGAAGGACAGCACGAACGCCTTGGTGGCTCCGTAGATGGCCATGTACGGCACCGGTTGGAAGCCCGCGATGGAGGCCACGTTGAGGATGCCTCCCACGCCGCGCGCGAGCATGTCCGGCAGGAACAGGTGGCTGGTGTCCGCCAGCGACGTGACGTTGAGCATCACCTGCTCGTGCTGCCGCGCGAACGGCGCCGCGTCGAAGGCCCCGTGCATGCCGAAGCCCGCGTTGTTGACCAGCAGGTCCACCCGCAGCCCCTTCTCCTGGCAGCGCGCGTGCAGCTCGCGGCCCGCGCCCTCGCGGCCCAGGTCCAGCGCGATGACCTCCGCCTGGACGCCGTGGGCCTTCGACAGCTCCGCCGCCAGTGCTCGCATCCGCTCCTCGGAGCGGGCCACCAGGATGAGGTCCATGCCGCGCGCCGCCAGCTCGCGGGCGAACACCTCCCCCAGGCCGGAGGACGCGCCCGTCACGAGCGCGCGGTGGCCCGCGTAGGGGAAGGCCCTGCCCCGGGGGACGGGTGAAGCAACAGAGGGGCGAACAGGGGACTGGGACGAAGTCGTTTGCATGGGGTTAGAATGTGAGCCAGCGCTCACGTTCTCAACTCGCTTGGTGCTCACATTCCCTCGTGGAGGCCTCATGCCCCGCCGTCCCCCACCTTCCCGTCGCAGGGCGCCCCGCCAGGAGCGGGCGCAGGCGACGTGTGACGCCATCCTCACCGCGACTGCTCGCGTTCTGCTCAGGGATGGCTACGAGGCCGCGAGCACCAACCGCATCGCCCAGGAGGCGGGGGTGAGCGTGGGGTCGCTCTACCAGTACTTTCCCAGCAAGGAGGGGCTGGTGACGGCGCTGATGGAGCAACACCGCGCGCGGACGCTCAAGGACTTCGAGGCGGGACTGGTGCCGCTGGCCGGTCAGCCGCTTCCGGTGGCGATGCGCGCGCTCATCCGGCAGGTGCTCGCGGTGAAGCGGGAGAACCCGCGCCTGAACCAGGTGCTGCATGAGCTGATGCCGCGGATGCGGCAGTGGGGCCTGTCGGATGTGTATTCGCAGCGGCTGCACCGGCTGGTGCGGGCCTTCCTCGCGCCCCGCTTCGAGGAGCTGCGCCCCCGGAACCTGGACATGGCGGTCTTCATCCTGGTGAACGCGGTGGAGGCGCTGTGCCACACGGCGCTGACGGACCGGCCGGACTACGTGGAGGACGATGCGTTCGTGGACGAAGTCGCCGCGCTGGCGACTGGCTACCTGCGTCCGGAGCCGGCCCCGGCGCGTCCCCGGGGCGCTCCGCCCCGCCGTGGCTCCGCCGCCGCCGCGGACTCCAGCGGCACCACCTGCGTCCGGTGACACCGGCGGCACTTCAGCTCCACCCCGCCCGGCACCAGCCGCGCCAGCAGGCTGCCGCACATGCAGCGCAGCTCCCCGGCACTTCCCTGGGGTCCACATCCCTGGCCCATCACGGCTCCCTGCGTTCGATGGGGCTGGATAGATGCCCCCGCAGGGCGTGTCCGGAGGAGGGCCTCCTACTTCGTGCCCGTCTTCGCTTCGGGGCGCGGGGCCGGCGCGGCCCTGGGCACGGGGAGCAGGGGCACGCGGCCTTCCGGATAGAGGGCGGTGAGGCGGTCGCCGCGAAGCTCCAGCGCGGCCAGGTGACGGCCGTAGTGGGTGCTCAGGCCCGTGTCGATGACGATGACGCGGCCTCCGAAGCGGACGGAGAGCCGGCCGTCCTGCGAGGGCGTGTGGCCCATCACCATCCGGCGGGCGCCGAAGCGCTCCAGCACCTGCGTGAGGCCCGCGTCCCACTTCGCCTCGTCTTCGAGGGCGTAGCCGCGGAACCACACCGGGCCCCGCGGATCCACGCCGCCGCCCGGCGGCTGCCCCGGCGTCAGGTCCTGCCACACCCAGCGGTTCACCTCGTCCAACGTGGTGCCCGGGACGGTGGGCGCCAGGCCGCCGTGGAGGAAGAGCGTGTCGTTGATGCGGATGACGGCGGGGTGCGTGCGCAGCCACTTCCCGTAGCGCCCGTCCGCGGCGTAGGCGGCGGCGTGGCCGTGCAGCCCCTTCGGCTCCCCCGGACCGTCGGCGGCGGGGGACTGGTCCGCGAAGGAGGCGAACTCGCCGGGCGTGACGTAGCGCAGGTCCCCGCGCATGTTCATCAGCTCGTGGTTGCCCAGCAGCGGGTGCACGCGGCCTCCCGCCTTGCGCGCCTCGGTCTCCAGGCGCATGAGCAATTCGAAGGCGTCGCGGGTGTGGTCGCCCCGGTCCGGCAGGTCACCGGTCTGCACCAGGTGCGCCTTGCCGCCAATCCAGCGGTCCTTCGCGTCGATGAGGCCCGCCAGCCGGAGCACCTCCTTCAGCGCGTCCACGTCGCCGTGCACGTCCGCGACGGCGACGATGCGCTCCACGTCCTGGAAGACGAAGCGCTCCTCCGGCTTCGGGGCGGCGGCACCCGCGAGCGCGGGCAGGAGCAGCAGGGACAGGAGAACGGGACGCACGTGGCTTCCTTCCTTCGCGATTCGGAGAAGGAGGAAGCCTAGCGCACGTCCCGCCCGGCCTACGCCCTGGCGGCGGCGTAGATGTCCAGCAGCGTGATGCCCGCGACGGCGCCGGTGGCGGCGATGAGCCGGCCCCTGCGCACGCCCGGCTCACGCAGGCCCTTGCCCATCGTCGCCAGGTCCAGCGCGTCACCGGCCACGCGCGCCCACAGCCACGGGCGCTTCTTCGCGGGGCCCAGCAGGGCCACGCCCGCGGCCAGCTCCCGCGCGCCGTAGCCGCGCACCAGCTTGTCCCCGCGCGAGATGCCGAAGAACCGGAGCAGGTTCCACGCCCCCAGCAGCTCCGTGATTCCCAGGCCCACGCTGAACCAGCCCAGCGCGCGCGGCAGCTTGCTCCTCGCCTTCGCCATGACACCGCCTCCTCGAAGCAGAAAGGTCCGGTGGAAAGCTGGAGGCGCTCCAGGCGCGCGCCAAGACCCTCGGCGGCCCGGAAGCCGCCGCATCCTGGAAGGCAGGCAGGCGGTGGAGCCCCTGCCCTACCGGAGGTTGCCAAGGAAGCGGGCCGGGACGGCGCGCAGCAACTGCGGATCCTTCCAGTCCCAGACGCGCTCCGGCGCGCTGTCCACGTTCACCGGGAAGGAGTTCCACATGTGCACGTCGAAGGTGATGGAGGCGCGCCAGTGGACGAGGATGCTGAACACGGCCGTCACCACGAGCACGCCCGAAAGGACGCGATGCTGGCGGGGCGCGTCCAGCGCGAGCTGCACGGGGAACGCGAGGAAGAAGACAAGGTAGGGCAACACGTCGGTGAAGAAGCGGGGCCCCACGGAGTGCCCCGCCCACCAGATGGGGAACGCGGAGATGGCCACCCAGTGCAGGAACACGATGAGGGCGAAGGCCTTCTCGTAGGGCGCCAGCGCGCCGCGACGCCACCGCAGGACGAACCCCACCCCGGCGAGCACCAGGAACGGCGAATAGATGAGCAGCCCCCGCGACGGGCTCACCAGGTTCGCGGCCAGCGCCATGAGGAAGCGCGGCCCCACGAGGTCCAGCGTGTTCCGGAAGTACGGCGACAGCGGCGCGCCGTAGACGTGGAGGTTGTAGCCGCAGAACGGCACCGCCACGAGCGCCGCACCCGCGAAGTACGCGAGCAGCAGCCGGCGAAAGCGCAGGACGAAGAACGCCGTGACGACGAGCACGGTGAGGGAGTGCGTGGGCCGGCATACGTAGGCGAGCGAGACTGCGAGCCCGGCGAGGAACGCGGTGCGCGGGACCTGCGTGGGCCGCGCCAGCAGCAGCATGACCCAGGCGATAGCCAGCAGCCCGGGCCCGTGCTGCCAGAGCACCCGGCTGGCGGTGGAGTACGCCGTCGTCCCCAGCCCGAAGAGCAGGACGGTGACGAGCGCGGCGCGCGCGGACACGTGCCTTCGCAGCACGACGAGCAGCAGCGCCGCGGCGGCGCATACGTACGCCGAGGCGATGAGCTGCTCGGTGCGGTGGAAGGCGCCCAGGTCCACCTTGCCGGTGCTCCGGAACAGCTCCAGCCAGGCCAGCGCCCTCGCACCCGGAGTCCCCAGGTGCTCGAGCAGCGGCCGCCCCAGGGAGAACACGGCCTCCGCCAGCGCCAGGAACGGAAGCGCGGAGACCATCACCCCGGGCGGGTACTCGTAGTACGTGCGGCCGCCGTAGGCGGTTCTCGCGTAGTCCGTCGCGGGCGTGAAGGAGGGCGCGTACTCGTCCAGGTCCGCGTTGCCCTCGTGGAGGATGCTGGCCGCGGACGGGATGGACCACAGCGAGTCCGACTGAATCTGCACCTTGCTGCCGGTGTAGACCCCGAACAACCCCAGGCACAGCAGCCAGGGCGCGAGGGACGAGGCCGCGAAGTCGCGGCGGGACGGTGGAGACGCCGGAAGCACGGCGCCGCTTCTAGCGAATCTTCCCGCCTAATGCAGGGCGCCCAGGCGCTGCTGGAGCCGCCTCGCCACGCGGGGGAGGTCGTCGGGGGCCTTCACCGGCTCGAAGCGGCTGGTCAGGGGGTCCATGCGGCCCACCTCCACGAAGGCCACCGCCAGCAGCGGCTGGCCATCCGGCCGGGTCAGGCTGCTGGCCTCCGCCGTCACCTGCTCGAACTGGAGCACCGGCAGCCCGTCCACCTTCTTGGGCACCACCCGGTAGGGGATGGGGAGCTCCTGGCCCAGCATCGCCTCCAACGAGAAGGTGATGTTGTTCGTGGAGATGAAGGGGTGCGCCGCCGGGTCCACCTTCTCCACCAGCTGCAGCCGCCCCTCCAGGCGCACCGGCGCCGCGCCCGCGTCCAGCGCTCCGCTGGGGTTGGCCCGGGGCGTGACCTCCACCGTCATGTCGCAACCCAGTGTCAGGTGCATCCCGATGACGGCCGGGTCCAGCGAGGCCGCCAGGTTGTCCACGTTGGAGAAGGCCACGTACCGCACGCCGCGCTGCCGGAGCTGCTGGCCCACTCCGCTGTCGCGCAGGGCCCGGAAGACGTCGCCGTGGCCGGAGGGCGCGAAGGACAACCGGCCGTCCGCCTCGCGGAACAGGCGGCCCTCCGGGGTCAGCCTCGGCAGCATTCCCTGACGGAAGAGCAGCACGTCGTCACCCCACCCGCCCGGGGCCAGGTGCGCGGCGATGGCGTCGTGCGTGAGGAAGGACGTCATCACCGCCACGGGCACCGGCCGCCCCACCCGCGCGCCCCACCGCCGCGCAGCCTCCAGCTTGAAGTCCAGGAAGGTGCGCCCCGCCATGACGGGGACGAGCCCCTTCACGCTGCCGCCGAAGCGCGTCCCGGCGCCCCCCGCCACCACGAGCGCCGCCACCTGTCCCTGGCGGAAGGCCTCCTCGCCCCGGGCCCGGCACGCGTCGTGTTCCGGAGTGCCTTCGGCCGGGAGCGGCCGGAGGTCGCCCGCGCGCAGCGGGCGGACCCCGCCCTCGAGCGGACGCGACCCGGTCAGCTCTCCCCGTTGGTAGCGGGCCAGCAGGCTCCGGAAGCGGGCCGCGTCGAAGCCTTCGCGCTGGAGCTTGGGGTCGTCCAGCTCTTCATCCTGGGTCTCGGTGTTCACACCGGCGAAGGTGTGGGGCCCTGCGCCCGCGAACGATCGTCCCCGGGGCGGGGGGACCGGCGAAGCGCGCCGCTCCCACGGAGCCGGCCGCACGGCCAGGCGGTGGCCCGGCCCACGCCGAGCACGCGCCCAGCGCGAACCCCACGCAGAGCGCCGACATGCCCGCGGCGATGAGCAGGTATCGCGAAGGTCGATGGCGTCCGGACGTCATGCGTTCTTCCCCACGGAGGGAGGGCTTGGGGCAGCGGCGAGGGGAAGCGGTGTGGGGGACTGCCGGCGGTTGCGCCAGTAGGGCGCTCCGGACCAGCGGCGCTCCAGGCGGTAGTAGCCCTCGCGGATGCGCAGGTGCTCCTGGAACTGGTGCCGCACCCGCACCTCGTGGAGGCGCAGCGCGGCGGTGTCCCCCTGGAGGAAGCGGATCACCGCCTCCGCCGCGGGGGGCGCGGAGCGCAGGGCCTGGGACGTACCCTGTGAGGACAGCGGATCCAGCGTGCACGCGGCGTCCCCCACCGCGAGCCAGTCCTCGCCGTGCAGCCGGTCCAGGCAGGCGACGTTCGCGGACACCGCGCGCAGGGACACGCCGCTGAAGTCACACGCCTCCAGGCGTTGGCGGGTCTCCTTCGCGCGCGCCATCCGCGCCCGCCACGCCTCGGGGTCCCTCGGCGTGAGGCCGTGGAGCGAGTCCCGGTCGCCCATGAGCCCGAAGACGACCTGGTCGCCGGGCATCCGCGCGGAGTACCACCAGCCATCCTCGCACGCCTCCACCAGCGAGCGCGCGTCCACGCCCCGGCCAGGCTGGAGCGGCAACGTGCCGCACACGCCGTGGATCCGGTCCACCGTGTGGCGGCGGGCGCCTTGCGACGCGGCGAAGACCGCGCTCCGGCCCGTGGCATCCACCACGAAGCGCACGTCCACGAAGGCGCGAGCCGCATCCCCTTCCACCGGAAGGAAGAGCCGGTGACCTCCGCCCTCCAGCGGCTGCCACCGGGTGACCGCCGTGCCGCCGAGGACGTCCACGCCATGGCGCAGGGCCTCGTCCGCCAGCATCCGGTCGAACCGGGCGCGGTCCAGGTGCCAGCCCGTGCCCCACGGCGAGCGCAGATGGTCGTTGTATGCCAGCGACGAGGTCCCCCAGCGCGAACAGGAGCCCATGGAGCGCAGGTGGCCCTGGCGCGCGAAGGCGTCCCAGACGCCCAATTGGGCGAGCAGCCGGCGGCTGTCCGGGGGCAGCGTCTCGCCCAGGTGGAAGCGCTCGGACGTGGAGCGCTCGAACAGGGCGACGCGCAGGTCCGCGTGCCGGCGCAACGCCAACGCGAGCCCCGCTCCCGCCGGGCCACCGCCCAACACGGCGACGTCATACCGGGTGCCGTCCATGCTCAAGCCGCCGGGCCCGGAGGCCTCACCTCGAGCCGCTCGGAGCAAGGGATGTTGACGGTGTCCGGCGGGTCGGGCGCATGGGCGTGGCCCGGACACATTGCACCCGTCGTACCAGCCTCCCCCGGCCTCGATGACCAGGCCGTGGCTGGGGTTATGAACCGGGGCGGCGGGCGCGCGCGCCACGGGACGCGTCAGGCGCTGGCCGGTGACGTGTCAGCCCGGGCGATGGACGCGTCAACCCGCCTGACCCCGGCGGGGGAATCAGCGAGGATGGCCGCCATGAGAATCTGGGTCGATGCCGATGCGTGTCCGGGGCCCGTGCGGGACATCCTCTTGCGCGCCGTGCAGCGCGTGAAGGTGCCCATCGTCTTCGTGGCGAACAAGGCCCTGGCGCTGCCGCGGCTGGCGTACGTGTCCACGGTGCAGGTGGGCGCGGGGCTGGACGTGGCGGACCGGCACATCGCCACGTCCGCGCAGAAGGGCGACCTGGCCGTCACGCAGGACATCCCGCTGGCCGCGCTGCTCGTGCCCAAGGGCGTCGTGGTGATGGATCCGCGCGGGGAGCTGTTCACGCCGGAGAACATCGACGAGCGGCTGTCGGTGCGGAACTTCATGCAGGAGCTGCGCGACAGCGGCGTCACCACCGGCGGTCCCAGCGGCTTTTCGCAGCAGGACCGCCAGCAGTTCGCCGCCACGCTGGACCGCGAGCTGACCCGGCTGGTGAAGCAGCAGGGCTGAGACGCGGGCGCCTAGCTTCCAGCGCCGCCGCTGCCCTCCGCCGGGGGCGTGCCCGTGGACGGCGCCACGGGGCTGGTGCCGATGCCCTTGTTGCGGTGCCAGGCCTCCGGGACGATGTCCAACCGCGCGCCCGGGGCCTGCGATGGCGCCGCGGCCGGAGCCAGGGGGTCCACCTCGCGCATGTCGATGCTGCCCGAGCCGCCCGTCCCCAGCTCCTCGATGTCCACGCACTTGAAGTCCTCTGGCTTCGAGGGCGGGAGGATCCCCGTGCCGTCGGTGGCCTTCGCGAAGGCCTGGGCCACGGCGCCCACGTCTCCGTAGAAGTTCATGCCGTGCGTGCGCAGCATCTCCTGCGTGCGCGGGGACGCCTTCGCGTCCCAGGACATCTCATCGCTGGCGAAGGCCTCGGTTGGGGGCTCCCGTGGCAGGGAGACGGTCTGGGTGGTGGTGGCGCAGCCTCCCAGGAGGAGCGCGGTCAGCGAGGCCATGAGCGGAAGCTTCATCAGGGTGTCCTCCAGAAGTGTCGTCCGCTACTCAACTTGGAGGCACTCGCGGCGGGGGCAAGCGACGGGGGACCCGCCGGGCAAGCGGCCCCGCTCCAGGCCGGGGCCTCTTCAGTGGTCCGCGGCGGCACTGCCTGCGTGCAGGCAGGCCAGCGCCGCCACGGTGAGTGACTCGCACCCGCTGCGCAGGCGCCCGCGCGGTCCGGCGCGTAGTGGCCGGAGTGCGGCCCCGGCAGGTGCGCCGCCTTCTCCTGGGGCGTCGTGCCCGGCGCCGCCGCCCAGGCCTCCGGGGACGCGATGCCCATGAACCAGTACGCGGTGGGCACCGGGTGCTCCGGCCCCTGGGCGAAGAAGGGGAAGTCCTCGCTCGCGGTGGCGAGCACGCCCGGCACCAGCGCGCGCGCCCGACACTCGCGTGCGCGTCCCGGACGCGGCCCAGGAGCGCCGGGTCGTTGCGGTTCACCGGCGTGCGCTCCAGCACCTCCACCTGGGGAGGCCTCGGCGCGCCCGACGCCGCGGCCTCGCCCTTCGCGATGCGCTCGATGGCGGCGAGCACGCGGGCCTGCACCCCGGCGTCCTCCGTGCGCACCGTCAGCTCCAGCAGCGCTTCGTCCGGAATCACGTTGGCGCGCGAGCCGGCCTGGAACTGCCCCACCGTCACCACCGCGGGCTCCAGCGGCGACAGCGCGCGCGACACGATGGTCTGCAGGCGCATCACCACGCTGGCCCCCAGCACGACGGGGTCCACGGACAGCTCCGGCATCGCCCCGTGCGCGCCCCGCCCGAAGAGGCGCACGCGCACGTGCGCGGAGGCCATCATCGCCACGCCCTCGCGGTGCATGAAGGTGCCCACCGGCAGCGGCGCGGTGTGCTGGCCCAGCACGGCGTCCGGCGTGCCGAAGCGCGCGTAGAGCCCCGCGTCCAGCATCGCCTTCGCGCCCTGGAGGGTCTCCTCCGCCGGCTGCCCCACCACCATCACCGTGCCGCGCCACGCGTCGCGCGAGCGCGCCAGCACCGCCGCCGTGCCCACGAGGCACGCGGTGTGGACGTCGTGGCCGCACGCGTGCATCACCGGCTCGCCGTCCTCCGTCCGCACGCGGCTTGCGTACGGCAGCCCCGTCTTCTCCTCCACGGGCAGCGCGTCCATGTCCCCGCGCAGGAGCACCGTGGGCCCGTCCCCGTTGCGCAGGAGGCCCACCACGCCGTGGCCGCCCACGTCCCTGCTCACCTCGTAGCCCTCCGGCTCCAGGCGCCGGGCCACCTCGGAGGCCGTGCGCGCTTCGTGGCCGGACAGCTCCGGGTGCTCGTGCAGGTCCACGTAGAGCGCGTCCACGTCGGGCAGCACCGCGTCCAGGTGCTGGAGGACGCGGCGGGCGCGGGCCTTGAGGCCGGAAGGAACGGACGTGCCCGGGACGGGCTGCGGGTGCTCGGCTTCGTTCATGGCGGTGCGCTCCAGGCCCGGACAGGAGGGGGGAGGTGTCGTGGGCGTCCGGGCCCTGCTCAAGGTGGAAGCCGCGTGTCGGACTTCACAAGGGGGACGGGGCAGTGCGGCGGACAGGGGCCTGGTTTCGCGCGCCGCACGCCCCGCCCGCCGGGGCGCCGTGGGCCTCCGGGGCACCGCCTGTCCGTTCGTTGTCCGCCCCTCCCCCGAGGACCACTTTCTGGCTGCGCAGGCGACACATGGAAGGAGCGGTCATGAGGCGAGGCATCGCACTGGGGGTCTGCCTGGTGGGGCTGACGGGAGGCGTTGCGCGGGCCCAGGACACGCCCCTGGACGAACCCATGCGGCTGGGACGGGGGGAGTGGCACGGGCCCTACTTCCTGCTGGGGCTGGGCGTGGAGGGCTACACGGGCAAGCTCGCGCCCAACCTGGATCCCGGGCCGTCCTACGGCGTCGTCGTGGGCTACCGTCCCAATGACTACCTGGGCGTGGAGCTGGGCTACAGCGGCGGCACCAGCAACCTGTCCATCACGGGGGACGCGTCCTTCGGCAACCCGGACATCGTGCGCAACGGCGGGCAGGCGGCCCTCACGCTGGGCCTCACCCCCGCGCGGATCCAGCCCTATGTGCTGGGGGGCATCGGGTTCGAGCAGTACTCGGTGCGCTCGGGGATGTTCTTCGAGTTCATCAACGATACAGGGGGCTACGCGCCCGTTGGCGCGGGCGTGCGCTTCAAGATCAACCCCCACCTCACGGCCGAGGTGCGCGGCAGCTACAGCTTCCTCTTCGGGCAGGACTTCTCACCCGTCCCGGACAAGGGCGCGGGCGAGGGCCGCTACACGGGCCTGCTGATGCTGGGGGGCAGCTACTGACGCCCGCCAGGCGGGAGGGCGGATCCGAGGTGGACCCGGGGTCCTGAGGTATCCTCCGCCCAGGCGCGGGTGCCTCCCCGACACCACCGCGCCCCCCCGCTCCCATGACCGTCACCCTGATTGAGCTCCTCGACGAGCGAAGCCGCCGTCATCCGGATCCGCGCCTCTACACCTTCCTGGAGGACGACGCGGAGGTGACGCTCACCCGGGCGGAGCTGGCGTCGCGGGCGCACCGCATCGCGGCGGCGCTCCAGTCGCTGGCGGCGCAGGGGGAGCGCGCGGTCCTGCTCTACCCGCCGGGCGTGGACTACCTCTCCGGGTTCTTCGGGTGCGTGTGCTCGGGGCTGGTGGCGGTGCCGGCGTATCCGCCGGATCCGTCCAGGCTGGAGCGCACCCTGCCCCGCCTGCGCGCGCTCATCGCGGACTCCGGCGCCACGGTGGTGCTCACCACGTCCGTCATCCTGTCGATGGCGGAGTTCCTCTTCACGGACGCGCCGGAGCTGCGCGCGCTCCAGTGGGTGGCGACGGACGCGCTGGACGCGAGCGACGCGGCGGCGTGGAGGCGGCCGGACGTGACGGCGGACACGCTGGCCTTCCTCCAGTACACGTCCGGCAGCACGGGGACGCCCGGGCGTGATGCTCAGCCACGGCAACCTGCTGCACAACCTCACGGCCATCCGCCGCGCCTTCCAGACGCGCGACGACAGCGTGGGCGTCATCTGGCTGCCGCCGTACCACGACATGGGGCTGATTGGCGGCGTGCTGGTGCCGCTGGCGCAGGGCTTCCACACGGCGCTGATGTCTCCGCTGTCGTTCCTCAAGCGGCCTCGTGCGTGGCTGGAGGCGCTGACCCGCTTTGGCGGCACCATCAGCGGCGGGCCCAACTTCGCCTTCGACCTGTGCGTGCGGCGCATCCCGCCCGCGGAACGGGAGGGGCTGGACCTGAGCCGCTGGGAGGTGGCGTTCTGCGGCGCGGAGCCCATCCGTCCGGACACGCTGGCGCGCTTCACGGAGGCCTTCGGGCCGCACGGCTTCCGGCGCGAGGCGTTCTATCCGTGCTACGGCCTGGCGGAAGGGACGCTCATCGTCTCCGGCGGCGCGAAGGAGGCCGCGCCCGTCCTGCGCGACGTGGACGCGGCCCTGTTGGAGGTGGGCCGGGCACGCGCTGTGGAGCGCACGGCCCGGACGCTGGTGGGCTGCGGCGCGACGCTGCCGGATCAAGCCCTGTGCATCGTGCAGCCGGACACCGGCCGCGTGCTCCCGCCGGGTGAGGTGGGCGAGGTGTGGGTGAAGGGGCCCAGCGTGGCGCGGGGCTACTGGCGGCGCGAGGAGGAGTCCGCGCGGGTGTTCCAGGCGCGGACCGGGCAGGGAGACGGGCCATTCCTCAGGACCGGGGACCTGGGCTTCCTGGACGCGGGGGAGCTGTACGTCACGGGGCGTGCGAAGGACCTGATCATCCTGCGTGGACGCAACCTGTACCCGCAGGACCTGGAGGTGGTGGTGGAGGAGAGCCACCCCGCGCTCAGGCCCGGGTGCGGCGTGGCCTTCGGCGTCGAGGTGGACGGCGAGGAGCAGCTCGTCGTGGTGCAGGAGGTGGATCCGCGCAGGTGGGACGGCGACGCGGCCCCAGTGCTGGGCGCCATCCGGGGAGCGCTGGCGTCACGGCAGGAGGTGAGGCCCCATGCGGTGGTGCTCATCGAGCCCGGGAGCCTGCCGAAGACGTCCAGCGGCAAGGTGCAGCGGCGGACCACGCGAGAGGCGTTCCTGGCCGGAGGACTGCGCGAGCTGCACGCATGGCGCGCGGTTGGACTGGCCGAGTCGGACGCGCACAGCGCGCATCCGGAGCCGGAGGCCCGCGAGCAGCATGCGGGGCAGGCGACCACGACGGCCGGATCAGTCGCGCACGGTGCGCCTTCGGAGCTGGAGTCCCGCGTGCTGGCGCGGGTGGCGGCTCGCCTGGGTGCGCGGGTGGAGGACCTGGAGGTCCAGACGCCGCTCACCCACTACGGGTTGGACTCGCTGGCGGCGGTGGAGCTGGCGCATGCGCTGGAACAGGCGCTGGGCGTGCCCGTTCCCATGGAGGCGCTGCTGCGCGGAGCGAGCGTGGCGGAGCTGGTGCGTGACGCGACGGCCGTGCGCGCGGTGCCGCGTCCGGAGGTGGGGCGCGTGCCTCGCGCGGAGTCCATGCCGCTGTCCTTCGCGCAGGAACGCCTGTGGTTCCTGGACCGTCTGGAGCCGGGCAGCGCCTTCTACAACGTCCCCGTCGTGTCGCGACTGGACGGGACGCTGGACGTCTCCGCGCTGGAGCGGAGCCTCCAGTTCCTCGTGCGCCGCCATGAATCCCTGCGCACCGTGTTCGTGGAGACGCGCGGCGAGCCGGGCCAGCGCATCCTTCCGGACCTGACGCTGCCCCTGTCCCTCGTGGACCTCACGTCCTCGCCCGGCGATACGTGCGAGGCCTCTGCCCGCGAGCTGGCGCGCGAGGAGGCACGGCGGCCCTTCGACCTCGCCCAAGGCCCGCTGCTCCGGGTGACGCTGCTCAAGCTCGATCCCGCGCGGCACTGGTTGCTGCTCACCGTGCACCACCTGGTCGCGGATGGCTGGTCCATGCGCGTCCTGGTGCGGGAGCTGTCGGAGGCCTACGCGGCCGTCTCCTCCGGCCGTGCCCCTGCCCTGCCCGCGCTTCCCTTGCAGTACGCCGACCACGCGGCGTGGCAGCGCGACTGGCTGCGCGGCGAGCGGCACGAGGAGCTCCTCGGATGGTGGCGCCAGCAGCTGGCCGGTGCGCCTCCCGTGCTCGACCTCCCCGGCGACCGCCGCCGGCCCCGCTTGCAGTCGTACCGGGGCGCCCAGTGCGTGCACCGGCTGACGCAGGCCGCGTGGGAGCGGGTGAAGGCCCTGGCTTCGCGCGAAGGCACGACGCCCTTCGTCGCGCTGCTCGCGGGCTTCCAGGTGCTGCTGCACCGCTACACCGGCCAGGAGGACCTGGTGGTGGGCGTGGACACCGCGCACCGCTCGCGGCCGGAGACGGCCGGCATCGTGGGCCTGTTCGTCAACCAGCTCCCGCTGCGCGGCGACCTCTCCGGAGCGCCGTCCTTCCGCGAGCTGCTGCGCCGCGACCACCGCGCGGCGCTGGAGGCGTGGGCGCACCAGGACCTGCCCTTCGACGCGATGGTGCGTGGCCTCAACCCGGAGCGCAGCCTCGCGCACGCGCCCCTCTTCCAGGTGAAGCTGGTCCTCCAGGACGCCGCGTCCGGGCCGGTGCGCCTGCCCGGCCTCACGCTGACGAGCACGCTCGGCGACACGGGCGCCACCAAGCTCGACCTCACGCTCTCCGTCACCGACTCCGGCGAAGGCCTGGAGCTGCTGTGCGAGTACGCCACCGACCTCTTCGACGCGGACACCGTCGCGCGGATGCTCGGGCACCTGGAGGCGTTGCTGGACGGGGCGGCGGCGCACCCGGAGCGATCCATCACCGCGCTGCCCCTGTGGACTCCGGAGGCCCGGGGTCAGGTGCTGGAGGCGTGGCGCCCCACCGGGCCCGCCGTGGCCCCGGACCTCGCGCACCGCCTGTTCGAAGCACAGGCCCGAGCCACGCCGGACGCCATCGCCGTCGCGCTCGGCACCACGACGCTGACGTACTCGCGGCTGGAGGCGCGCGCGAACCAGCTCGCGCGCCACCTCGTTGCGTCGGGAGTGCGTCCTGAAGCGGTGGTGGGCGTGCACCTGGAGCGCACCCCGGACTTCGTGGTGGCGCTGCTCGGCGTGCTCAAGGCGGGCGGTGCGTTCCTGCCGCTGGATCCAAACCAGCCCCCGCGCGGCTGGAGGCGATGCTGCGCGAGGCCCGCGCGTCCGTCCTGCTGAGCGACGAGTCGCTGGCGGACCGGCTGGCGTCGCAGGGCGAGCTGCTGGTCCTCCTGGACGCGGACCGCGCGGCGCTGGAGGCAAGGCCGGAGCAGCCGCTGTCCCCCGCGCCGGCCGTCACGCCCGACAACCTCGCCTACGTCATCTTCACCTCCGGCTCCACCGGCACACCCAAGGGAGCGCTGCTGGCGCACCACGGTCTGTGCAACACGGCGCTCGCCACGCGCGACGCGCTGGGCCTGCGTCCCGGAAGCCGCCTGTTGCAGCTGGCGTCCATCGGCTTCGATGCGTCGGTGAGCGAGGTCTTCTCCACGCTGCTGTCCGGCGCGACGCTGGTGCTCGCGCCCGCGGAGTCCCTGCTGCCGGGGCCGCCGCTGCAGTCGGTCCTCGCCTCCGAGCGCATCACCGCCCTCACCGCCACGCCCACGTCGTTGGCGCCGCTGGAGCCGTCCGCGCTGCCCCTCCTGGAGGCAGTGGCCTCCGTGGGCGAGGCGTGCACGCCGGAGCTCGCATCGCGCTGGAAGCCGGGCCGGCGCTTCCTCAACGCCTACGGCCCCACTGAAGCCACCGTCTGCGCCACCATCGACCTGGACGTGACGCCCGCGCGTCCATCCATCGGCCACGCCATCCCGGGCGCGCGCGTGGCGGTGCTCGACGCGCGCGGGGAGCTCGTGCCCGTGGGCGTCCCCGGCGAGCTGTACGTGGGGGGCCCGGCGTGGCGCGCGGCTACCTCGGCCAGCCCGCGCTCACCGCCGAGCGCTTCGTCCCGGATCCGTTCTCCTCCGAGCCCGGCGCCCGCCTGTACCGAACGGGCGACCGCGTGCGCACGCTGTCCGACGGTCGGCTGGAGTTCCTGGGCCGCCGCGACGCGCAGGTGAAGGTGAACGGCATCCGCATTGAGCTGGGTGAAGTGGAAGCCACGCTCGCGCAGGTCCCCGGCGTGCGGCAGGCGGTGGTGCTCCCGCGCGAGCACGCGGGCGAGACGCGGCTGACGGCGTGGCTCGTCGCGGACGAGTCCCTGGACGTCACCGCCGTGCGGCGCTTCCTCAAGGAGCGCCTGCCGGACGCCTTCGTGCCGTCCGCCTACGTGCGGCTGGACGCGCTGCCGCTCACCCGGGCGGCAAGCTGGACCGCAACGCCCTGCCCGCCCCCA
>NZ_JBKGHJ010001009.1:0-1311 GCF_046520365.1 Corallococcus sp. 4LFB | reverse complement strand
GGAACTCCGAGGCACCCTCAAGCCGGACCTCGTGCTCCATGCGGATCGCAACCTGCTGAAGGCCGCGCTCACCCTGGACTTCAAATTCCCCTGTCCGGACAGCAATGCGCCACGATGGACGGAGTATGGGAGCAACAGCCCCTATGCCTACGAGTCCCAAGGGGCAATTTACGAAAAGGCACTGGGTGGACGGGCCCTGCTCGTGTCACCCAAGGCAGGCATGGAGCCATTCGAGCGATGAGTCCAGCATTCCCAGTCATTCGACTTCGCGATCGAGGCAACTGGCTCGCAGGCCGAGATGGCATCGTGCTGGCCTTCTTCATCCATCGTGCTCACACGGAGGTAGGTCCCGCAGTCTGGCGCTCGATCCAGACCTATCTTGATGCCATCCCGCCTGACTCACTCAACTGGTACACGTCCGCGGATGGCGACATGGTTCCCCTGGATTCCGAAGGCTGGGAACACAACCGCCATGTCGTAACAGAGCGTGTTGGAGGCGGGAGCCGGTCCGTGGAGCTGAGGGAGAGCCCCAGTGAAACCGGTGGCTATCAAGTCGAATACTACGGGCGACTGCTCGACAGCCTCTTCCATGATGCGCCCGTCACGACGTTGGCGTTTACGTTCCCCACGGAGTACCTCGTGGAGCATGGAGTGGCCCGCCTTCGCGCCCTGGTGCTTGAGCTGGCTCGTGAGTTGCCCTTCAACTTTGGTTACGCCAGCTTCGCCCTCGTCTCGACACAAGGCTCCTGGGCTGCGGCCGACTGGGACTTCACCGAAGCGCTCCTCGCTCGATATCCCGGCCTGGATGCACCTCATGCCTTGAGATTCAGTTCCATCCTCGGAACCCGAACCCTGGGCCCCTACTGGCTCACGTTCCTGGGCCAGCCCTTACTGGGACAACTGGGCGGCATCGACGCGCTCCGGAACGCGCTCCCCTTCCCGGAGGTCTCCGTGCTCCCCATGGACGGTGACCGCGTGCTCGTCACGCTGGACGAATGGCCAGACCCCATTGATACACAGACGAAGTCAATCCCCCCTCAGTATCGCGCGCTCGCCCGGCTGATGGAGCCCTTCCTCTTCCAGTACGAAGGGGAGGACCTCCCCCTCTTCAAGACCGACACGAACCGGTGGATCCGCCGGTTCCTCTAGCCCTGCGGCCAGGGCGACAGCTTCATGCCGCTCCAGCGGCGCCTGTGCCGGATAGAGTCCGGCGCGTGCGTTCCATGAAGAGTCTCTGGGTGGCCGGTGCCCTGCTCACGGCGTGTGCCGGAGGGACGCGTGCATCCCGGCACGGCGAGCTGGGGTACGTCG
>NZ_JBKGHJ010001008.1:0-1313 GCF_046520365.1 Corallococcus sp. 4LFB | reverse complement strand
CGGCGCCCAGCACGGACGCGACGCCCGCGGCCAGGAGCGGGCGCCACGACCCGGTCTTCCCGGGGGACTTCACAACAGGTCCTCGTCGGGCTGCCAGCCGCCCCGGTTCCACATGCGCGGCGCGGTGTTCTCCACCGACGGGCCGAACATGAAGAACCGCGCCCACATGGGCTCGGAGCCCAGCGCCTGGATGCGCACGGTGTGCACGCCCGGCGCGATGTCCTCGCCCAGCGTCACCGGCACCGTGCGCGCGTACCACTTCACGCCCGGACGGCCCGCCGGCATCGCTGGATCGCGCTCGGAGGCCGGCAGCACCACCGTGCGCTCGGCGCGGGTGACGCGCGGCACCAGCACGCTGGCGCGACGCACGGGGTTGCCGCCGTCCACCGTCACGGACAGCTGGGGCACCGTCGCGCCCTCCGCCACCGGCGTGTAGACGACCACGTTGAGGGTGACGGCGCCCGAACCCGTCTTGCGCACCGGCACGCGCAGGCCCCCATGGCCCACCGGATACACCGTGCGCGAGCGCAGGCCGCTGCCCGCCGCCGGAGGCCGGTTGAGCATCGCCGTCAGCCCCGGCGCCGTGGAGCGCAGCAGCACCTCATGCTCGCCCGGAGGCAGCGGAGGCAAGAGCTCCCGCGCCCGCGTGGAGCGCACGGTGAAGCGGTGCAGGGGCTCGCCGTCGAGCAGCACCTCCACCTCGTTGCCCAGCGCCGCCGCGTCCTTCAGCGACAGGCGCACCTCCGGGCGGGTGGGCGTGCGCGCATCGAAGCGCGCCCGCACCGCGCGGCCCGGCTCCAGCACCGTGGACTGCGCCTTCACCCTGTCCACCGTGTCCGCCTGCGCGGACTCCAGCACCTCCACCACCGAGGGCGAGCCGTAGGGGCGCACCACCACCGCGTCACCCGACGGCGGCGGCGTCTCCTCCTCCGGACCCACGGGCTCCAGGCGCACCTGGCTGAGCAGCTCCAGCCGGGCCCCCGCCTGCATCAGCGCGGGCAGGTTCGCCGGACGCATCGGGTGCCACGCGCGCGCGTCCACGGGCGCGTTGCGCCAGCGCACGGCCGTGAGTGCGTCGTTCGTGTACGGCGCCATCGCCGTCAGGGACTGGCCGTTGGAGAGGAAGCTGTAGAGCTGCACGATGGTCGCGCGCGGCGCCTCCACGCGCAGCTTGCGAGCCCCCATCGGCAGGAACACCCGCGCGCTCGCCGTGCCCGACACCCAGGCCGGCAGGTCCGTGACCTCACCCGTGCCCGCGTCGTGGGCCACCTGCGCCACCGGCGTGCACGGCAGCGCGCCCCCGGGCAGCGGCG
>NZ_JBKGHJ010001007.1:0-1318 GCF_046520365.1 Corallococcus sp. 4LFB | reverse complement strand
AGCTCGTGGCCACGGCTCGCACGGGTCAGGCGCCGTTGTCCTTCGCGCAGCAGCGCTTGTGGCTGCTCGATCAACTCCAGCCGGGAAGCGCCTCGTACAACCTGCCGGCCGCGGTGCGTCTCACCGGCACGTTGGACGTCGAGGCCCTGCGCCGCACCTTCACGGAGCTGGTGCGCCGTCACGAAGCGCTGCGCACGACGTTCCAGGTCCAGGAGGGTCAGCCCCTCCAGGTGGTGTCGCCGCCCGGTGAAATGGCATGGACCCTCACTTCACTGGAGGGCCTGCCGGAAGCACAGCGTGAATCCGAGGTCCGAGCCCTGGCGAAGGCCGAGTCCCTGCGCGCGTTCGACCTGAGCCAGGGTCCGCTGTTCCGCGCAACGCTGCTGCGGCTGTCGGAGACGGAACACGTGCTGGTGCTGGTGATGCACCACATCGTGTCGGACGGCTGGTCGATGGACGTGCTGGTGCGCGAAGTGGCCGCGCTCTACGGCGCATACGTGGAAGGCCGTGAGTCGCCGTTGCCGGAGCTGCCGGTGCAGTACGCGGACTACGCGGCGTGGCAGCGAGGCTGGCTGCAAGGCGAGGTGCTGGAAGGCCAGCTCGCGTGGTGGCGCCAGCAACTGGAGGGCGCACCGCACGCGCTGGAGCTGCCGACGGATCGGCCGCGTCCTGCGGTGCAGCGCTTCCACGGCGCGAATGCGTCACTGCTGTTGCCGAAGGCCCTGGGCGAAGCGCTGTCGACCCTGGGGCGCCAGGAAGGCGCGACGTCCTTCATGGTGCTGCTCGCGGCGTGGCAGGTGCTGCTCGCGCGCTACAGCGGGCAGCAGGACGTCAGTGTGGGCACGTCCATCGCGGGCCGTAACCGCACGGAGCTCGAAGGGCTCATCGGCTTCTTCGTCAACACGCTGGTGATGCGCACGAAGCTGGAAGGCAGTGCGTCCTTCCGGCAGGTGCTGCGGCAGGTGAAGGAGACGACGCTGGGGGCGTACGCGCACCAGGAGGTGCCGTTCGAGAAGCTGGTGGAGGAGCTCAAGCCAGAACGTGACCTGAGCCGCTCACCGCTTTTCCAGGTGAGCTTCCTGCTGCGGAACACGCCGACGCAGGCGCGCGAAGCGAGGCCGAGCGAAGGGCTGACGCTGCGCGCGGTGGAGACAGACGCGGCGACGGCGAAGTTCGATCTGACGATGGCGATGGCGGAGACGGGCCAGGGGCTGGCGGCGACGCTCGAATACAACACGGACCTCTACGACGCGAAGACGGCCGAGCGGATGCTGAGCCACTTCGGGATGCTGCTGGAGGGCATCGCGAAGGACGCGGA
>NZ_JBKGHJ010001006.1:0-1322 GCF_046520365.1 Corallococcus sp. 4LFB | reverse complement strand
GGCAGGGCGTCCGGCCGGGCACGTCGGTGGCGGCGGCCTCCAGGTCCTCGTCCAAGAGCGACGGCGACGACGGCAGGTGGCCGGGGGCGCAGGGCCAGCGTGCGCGTGAGGAGCGCGGCGGACGCGTCCGGATCCACCAGGTCGGTGAAGAGCACCACCAGCGCGCGGCGCGTCTGGCGGGCGAACGCGAAGTCGAACGCGCGGCCGTAGTCGCTCTCCTCCAGGCCGGCCTCCGCGCGGTAGAGCGACTCGGTGATGAGGCGCAGGTGCTCCGCGCCCTTGCGCGGGGGCAGGAAGGCGCGCACGTCGCTGGCGAACGCGAGCACGCCCACCACGTCCCCCGCGTCCAGGCTCACGCGCGCCAGCCGCAGCGCCGCGTCCACCGCGTGGTCCAGCTTCCTGCGCCCCTGCACCCGGCCCGCCATGTGACGGCCGCAGTCCAGCAGCAGCAGCACCGGCTGGTTGCGCTCCGGCTGCCACGTGCGCACCAGCGTGCGGCCATGGCGCGCGGAGGACTTCCAGTCGATGTGGCGGTAGTCGTCGCCGGGGCGGTACTCGCGCAGCGACTCGAACTCGCGGCCCTCCACCGACTTGCGCAGGAGCGTGCGCGCGGACACGGCTTCCGACGCGCGCGCCAGCGTCAGCGCCTCGCGCGACAGGGCGCCCAGGTCCGGATACACCTTCACGTCGCGGGCCGCGGACAGCTTCACCTGCCGCGAGCACAGGCCCAGCGGGCCCAGCAGGCGAAGATTCACGTCGCCGAAGCGCGCATCGCCGCGGGCGGGAGGACGCACGCGGTAGGTCAGCCGCGTGGACGCGCCGCCCGCCTCCAGCGTGAAGGGCTGCCGGTGGCCGTGGCTCTCCACGTCCAGGGGCGGCTCGTCGCGCAGCTCGCCGCGCACGGGCCGGTCCGTGCGCGAACGCAGCTCCCAGCGCACGGGGTTGTCCACGCCGGAGGAGAGGATGGGCTCCACCTCGCGGCGCGCCTCCAGGTCGCGGGCACGGGGCGCGCGCAGGAAGTCCACCGCGCACAAGAGCAGGACGGCCACGTCCACCGCGAGCGCCAGCCACCCGAAGGCGGGGCTCGCCACCGCGAGCGCGGCGGGCACGAGCGCCCCGGCGAACAGCGCCACGGCGAGGCCGCTGGGACGGGACGCCCGAGGCTCACCGGGGCACTCGCACCCGTTCGAGCATCTGCTTGAGCACGTCGTCCGCGGTGACGCCCTCCACCTCCGCCTCGGCCTTGAGGAGGAGGCGGTGGTTGAGGACGCTGGGCGTGACGGCCTTCACGTCGTCCGGGGTGACGAAGTCGGTGCCCCGCA
>NZ_JBKGHJ010001005.1:0-1323 GCF_046520365.1 Corallococcus sp. 4LFB | reverse complement strand
GGCGCCCCGCTCTCCCCCGGCGCCAACGCCGTCGTCCGTCAGGAGGCCGCGCGCCCCACCGACGACGGCACCCACGTGGACCTCTTCGTCTCCGTCGAGCCCGGCCACGACCTGCGCCGCGCCGGCGAAGAGGTGATGCCCGGCACGTCGCTGTTCGCCGCGGGCCAGCGCGTGGACGCCACCGTGCTCGGCGTGCTCGCGTCGCTGGGTGAGGCCACCGCGCTCGTCGCGCCCGCGCCGCGCGTCGCCGTCGTCGCCACCGGGGACGAGCTCCGTCCCCCCGGCCAGCCCGCGGAAGCCCACCAGGTCTTCGAGAGCAACCGCATCCTCGTGGCCGCGCTCGCCCGCGAGGCCGGCGCGGACGTCACGCACCTGGGCCGCTCGCGCGACGACGAGGCGGAGCTGCGCGCACGGCTGGAGACGCTGGCGCCCCAGGTCGACGTGCTCATCACCACCGGGGGCGCCTCCGTGGGCGACAAGGACTGCGTGAAGCGCGTCCTCGCCCGGATGGGCGCGCGCTTCCTCGTGGACGGCGTCGCGCTCAAGCCCGGCAAGCCCGTGGCCGTGGCCCGCCTGGGCTCCACCGCCGTCGTCGTGCTGCCCGGCAACCCCGGCGCCGCCACCGTCGCGTTTGATCAGCTCGCGCGGCCCCTGCTCTTCAAGCACCAGGGCGTCCTCGAACAGCGCCGCGTCACCCGCGCCCGCCTCTCCGAAGCCCGCCACAAGCAGGCGGGCCTCACGTACCTCGTCACCGTCGCGGCGCTCGAAGCGCGCGGGGACGGCGCCGAACCGTGGGCGCGCCTGCGTCCCCAGGGCGCGGGACAGATTCTCCAGAACGTCGCGGCCCGGGGCTGGGCCGTCCTCCCCGCCGGCCGCGCCGACTTCGCCGAGGGCGAGGCCGTGGACGTGCAGCTCTTCGAACAGCCGGACTTCCATCCCGTGGAGGCCCCGTGAAGCCGCCCCCCGCGCTCGCCGTCATCGGCCATTCCGGCGCCGGCAAGACGACGCTCCTGGAGCGCGTGCTGCCGGAGCTGACCTCGCGCGGCCTGCGCGTGGCGTACGTGAAGCACTCGTCGGACGCGCACCCGCTCCACCGCCCGGGCAGCGACACCGCGCGCCTGGACGCCGCGGGCGCCGTGCTCACGGGCTTCGCCACCCCGGACGGCACGCAGCGCACCACCCACGAAGCCCTGTCCCCCGCGCTGCTGGCGCGCGACGCGGAGCGCGTGGACCTGGTGCTCGTGGAGGGCTGGAAGGACGGCCCCCTCCCGAAGCTGGAGGTGTGGCGCGAGGGAGGGGGAAGCGCCGCTCGCGGCCTCCCGG
>NZ_JBKGHJ010001004.1:0-1325 GCF_046520365.1 Corallococcus sp. 4LFB | reverse complement strand
CCCGCGCGCACCTTGCCCCCGTGCGCCAGCACCACGCGCCGCACGATGGCCAGCCCCAGGCCGCGGCCGTTGGCGCGCGTGAGGAAGAAGGGCTCGAAGACGCGCTGGGGGTCCAGCCCGGCGATGCCCGGGCCCTCGTCCTCCACGCTCAGCGACACGCCCTCCGGCACGCGGCGCACCGCCACGCGCACCGTGCCCCCGCGCGGCGAGGCCTGGATGGCGTTGCGCATCAGGTGCGTGACGGCCAGCTGGAGCAGCGTCTCGTCGCCGGGGAGGTCCGGCACGTCCGGCGCCTCGTCGAACAGCACGCGCGGCGCGGGCAGCTCCTCCCGGCCGTGGACCAGCTGCCCGAGCGCGCGGTGCACCAGCTCGCCCAGCGAGACGGGGCGGCGGCCGGGCTCCAGCCGGCGCACCGCGTCCAGCAGGTCGCGCACGATCGTCCTCCAGCCGGATGGCCTCCTCCTCCAGCATCTCCACCGGCGGAGCGCCCGCGGCCCCAGGCGCGGTTCGCGCTTGAGCACCGCCACCGTGTTGAGGATGGCGCCCAGGGGGTTGCGCACCTCGTGGGCCACGACGCCCGCGGCCTCGCCCAGCACCGTCAGCCGCTCGCTGGCGATGAGCTCGTTCTGCAGGCGGGACACCTCCGCCAGCCGCGCCTCCGCCGCCCGGTGGTGCCGCACGTTCTCCAGCGCGCCGCCAATGAGCTGCGCGAACAGCTCCAGCGCCCCCGCGTTCGCGGGCGTCAGCGTGGTGGACTGCACCGCCAGCACGCCGAAGGGCTCGTCCCCCACGAAGATGGGCGCGTCCAGCGCGCGCGAGCCCGGCGGGTAGATGCGCTGGATGTTGTCCGCCACCTCCGGCGAGTGCAGCCGCCGCACCATGCTGAACGCGTCCGGATGGAACGCCGCCCGGCGGCGGGTGAGCACCTCCGCCAGGTGCGGCAGCCCGGAGCGGGGGAAGCGCACCGCGTGCACGCTCTGACCGTAGAGCTGCTCCGCGGCGGCCAGGCTCTCCGGCTCCTGGCGCATGGGCCCGTGGCGCAGGAAGTCGCCCTCCAGCAGCATCACGGAGACGTAGAAGCCCTGCCGGTGCACGGCCTCCACCGCCAGCTCCAGCACCTGCGCCTCGTCACGGCAGCGCAAGAGCTCCGCCGCGGTGGACACCAGCACGGTGGACAGCCTGCGCACCGCGTCCCCGCCCTCCGCGTCCAGCAGCAGCACCAGCCGCTCCTCCGGCACGCGGCCCGGCGCGGTGCGCGGGGAGACGCAGGTGCTCGCGTCCGTCGCGCCCGCATGCGCACGAACGCGGCTGCACCGGGCCGGCTG
>NZ_JBKGHJ010001003.1:0-1336 GCF_046520365.1 Corallococcus sp. 4LFB | reverse complement strand
AGCCGCGTGCCGTCCCAGCGCAGGATGCGCGCCCGGAAGCCCGCGGCCTCCAGGCCCGCCAGCGCCACGCGCCGCACGCCCTCCTCCGAGCGCGCGGACACCAGCCCCGCGGACGTGTCCACCAGCCGCTCCGCCACCCCCAGCTCCATGGGCCGGTCCGACATCACCATGCAGCTGAGCAACAGGGCGAAGCGCCCCCCCTCCAGCCGCAGGGGGTTGGCCTGCACGTACACCTCGCCCGGCGCGCCGTGGACGCTGAGCACCTTGTAGAGCTGCGGACGGCCGTCCAGCGGCGCGCCCGTGGCCAGCCGCTGGAAGCGGTCCCCCATCCGGCTGCGCTCCTCCGGCTGCACGAAGTCCAGGAAGGACCGGCCCTCCACCTGCTCCAGGGGCAGCCCCAAGAGCCGCGCGTACGCGGCGTTGGCCACCTGGACGCGCCCCTCCGCCTCCACCACCAGCATGGGCTGGGTGAAGGGCTCCACCAGGGCGCGCAGCTCCCGCTCGCTGTAGACCTTGGGACTCATCCGCGACGCAGCACCCGTTTGTCCCCCACCCTCAGCGTGACCTTCTCCCGGTCGAAGTACTCCGACAGGGGGATGGTGAACTTGCGGCTCTGGCCCACCAGCTCCTTGAAGCCCTGCGTGGTGATCTCCTTCTGGTCCTTCAGGTACGTCACCAGCCGGCCGCGCAGCTCCTCCAGCGCGGCCGCGTCGAAGCACAGCTCCTCGCTCACCCGCACGCCCACGCCCGACGCCACCAGCACCTTCAGCAGCTCCTGCAGCTTCGCGGGCGGAAGCGCCAGCTTCCGCGCCAGCTCCGTGGCCGTGGGCGGCGCGAGCCCCGCCGCGGACAGCTCCGCGGACAGCGCGTGCGCGCGGCCTCGTCGCCCAGCGTCAGCGTACGGCCGCGGCCCCGCAGGCGCACCAGGTCCTTCTCCGCCTCCACGCCGCCCGCGTCCACCAGCGCCTGCACCACGCGCTGGAACAGGCGGCCGTCCAGCTGGGCGGAGAGCCGCTGGCGGAGCTCCTCGCGCGACAGGCCGTCCCGCATGGGCTCGCGCTCGTGGAACGCGGCGAGCAGCGCGAGCGAGCGCTGGCGCAGGCCCTCGAAGACGTCCTGCGCCACGTAGAGCCGCCGGTCGCGGTCCACCAGCAGCACCTGCCCCTTCGCGCCCAAGAGCTCCAGCGTGCGCGCCAGCACCTTCGGCGACAGCCCCGAGCGGCCGAACAGCTCCGGCTGCGTGAGCCCCGCGTAGCCCGCCTGCCGCAGGAGCCACGCCACCTGCCCGGCCGCGTCCGCCTCCAGCAGCGGCCGCACCACCGAGGACGCCCCCTTG
>NZ_JBKGHJ010001002.1:0-1341 GCF_046520365.1 Corallococcus sp. 4LFB | reverse complement strand
CTCTGCAACGGCGCCACGCTGGTGCTCGCGCCGCTGGAGAAGTTGATGCCGGGCGCGCCCCTGCCCGTGCTGCTTCGGGAGCAACACCTCTCCGTCATCAGCCTCACGCCCGCAGCACTCGCGGCCACGTCCTCCGAGGGATTGCCGGAGGTGCGCACCGTCATTTCTGGTGGTGAGGCCCTGCCCGCCGACGTCGTCGCGCGTTGGGCCCCGGGACGGCGCCTGCTCAATACGTACGGCCCTACGGAGGCCACCGTCATCGCCACGTTCGGCGAGGTGGTCGCGGATGGGAGCGTGCCCTCCATCGGCAAGCCGTTGGCGAATGTTCGCGTCTATGTGCTCGACCCGTATGGCAGCCGGTACCGGTGGGAGTGCGCGGTGAGCTGCACATCGGCGGCGTGGGCGTCGCGCGTGGGTACGCAGGGCGCCCGAGCCTCACCGCCGAGCGCTTCGTGCCGGATTCCTTCTCGGGTGAGGAAGGGGCTCGCCTCTACCGCACGGGCGACGTGGTGCGCTGGCGCGCGGACGGCCAGCTGGACTTCGTCGGCCGCATTGACGCCCAGGTGAAGGTGCGCGGCTTCCGCATCGAGCTGGGCGAAGTCGAGAACGCCCTGCGTGCTGCCCCCGCTGTGAAGGACGCGGTGGTGCTCGCTCGTGAGGACGCTCCGGGCGACAAGCGGCTGGTGGCCTACGTCGTGGGTGAAGCGCTCGACGTCTCCGCCCTCCGTGCACACCTCAAGCAGCACCTGCCCGAGTACATGGTGCCTGCCGCCTTCGTCTCCCTGGAGGCATTGCCACTGACGTCCAACGGCAAGGTGGACCGCAAGGCCCTCCCTGTCCCGGACGCGGGCCTGCTGCGGGCTTCACACGCCTACGAGGCCCCCTCCTCCCCTCTGGAGGAGAAGCTCGCGGCGCTCTGGAGCGAAGTGCTGCACGTGCCCGCCGTGGGCCGCACGGACAACTTCTTCGAGTTGGGTGGCCACTCGTTGCTCGCCACCCAACTGGTGGCCCGTGTGCGCGCCACGCTCGACGTGGAGTTGCCCCTTCGCGCCCTCTTCGAGGCCCCCACCATCGCGGCCCTTGCGGAGAGGTTGCAGCGCACGGCGACGGGCACTCGCCTGCCGCCCCTCACCCGCACGCGCACCGAAGGCCCTCAGCCGCTCTCCTTCGCTCAGCAGCGCCTCTGGTTCCTCGACCAACTGGCGCCGGACGACGCGTCCTACAACCTCCCTGTCGCGCTGCGCCTGCTGGGGCGTCTGGACGTCGAAGCCCTGCGCCGTTCCTTTGAAGCGCTGGTGGCGCGCCACGAAGCCCTGCGCACCACCTTCTTCGAGCACGAGG
>NZ_JBKGHJ010001001.1:0-1342 GCF_046520365.1 Corallococcus sp. 4LFB | reverse complement strand
GGCGCACCTGTTCGACGTGGCCCGGCTGGGCACGGGGCAGATGGCGCTGGAGCTGGGCGCGGTGGAGCTGTCCTCGCTGGTGCACGCGCTGGTGGCGCGGATGGAGGAGGCGCTGGCCACCGCGGGCTGCGTGGCGGTGGTGCACGCGGACGCGCCGGTGGTGGCGCTGGCGGACCGGCCGCGCGTGGAGCAGGTGCTGGTGAACCTGCTCACCAACGCGGATGAAGTACGCGCCGGGCCTGCCGGTGGAGCTGCACGTGGAGCGCGAGGGCGACATGGCCGTCATCGCCGTGCGGGACTGGGGCCCCGGCATCCCCCCGGAGGCGCGCGAGCGCATCTTCGAGCGCTTCGCCCGCAACACCGGCGAGCACGCGCGCGCGAGCCTGGGCCTGGGCCTCTACATCTCCCGGCAGCTCGCCCGCGCGCACGGCGGCGACCTGTCCGTGGAGGCGCCGGTGGAGGGCGGGCCCGGCTCGCGCTTCGTGCTGCGCCTGCCACGGTGGAAGAAACCGCCCGGGACGGCACCGGAGTGAAGCAGGCGGGCGGTGTCGCACGGCGCCCACCTTGCCGCCCACCCCCGGGGGGCCATTACCCTTGGGGGTCATGGACGACGCGCGGACCGAAGCAGCGCTCGGCCGCTGGCGGTGGCTGCCCTGGGGGCTGCTGGCCGTCGCGGCGGTGGTGGCCTCCACGGGCGCGTGGCTGGGCTCGCGCTCGCTCCAGGCGCTGGAGGCCCGGAGCGCGCAGCTGGAGCACGAGGCCACCGAGTCCGAGGCCCACGTCGCGCAACTGCAGACGCTGCGGCAGGCCATGGAGCGGAGGCTGCGCGCGCTGGAGCGGCAGCAGCAGGCGCGGGAGTGGAGCGGCGCCGCGGCGGAGCTCCAGGCGAAGAGCGCGGAGGCGCAGCGGACGCGGCGCGAGGCGGCGCTCGAGGCGCTGGGCCAGTCGCTGAAGGACGCGCTCAAGGCGGGCGACGTGGCGCTGGCCCTGGAGGACGACGCCCTGCGCGTGGAGGTGTCCGAGCGGCTGCTCTTCGCGCCCGCGAGCACGGCGCTCACCCCGGAAGGGGCCGCCGTGTTGAAGCAGGCGGCGGCCGTGTTCCGGAGCCCGCTCGCGGACCACCGCGTGGCGGTGGAGGCCCACACCGACGAGGTGCTCCCCGCCGGGCCCGGCGGTCCCGCCACCACCGCGTGGGAGCTGTCCGCCGCGCGGGCCGTGGCGTGGTGCGCCAGCTGGCCGAGCGCGAGAAGCTGGCCCCGGAGCGCCTGAGCGCCACGGGCCACGCCGCGTACCGGCCCCTGGTCCCCAACGACAGCCCGCCCCACCGCGCCAGCAACCGGCG
>NZ_JBKGHJ010001000.1:0-1348 GCF_046520365.1 Corallococcus sp. 4LFB | reverse complement strand
GCTTGCTCGGGCTCTCGGCTTCGCGGGCGGGGGCGCAGGGCGGCAGCAGCGACGTGCCGAACAGGTCGCCCTGCCCCGGCTCCTCGGCCGGGGGCGGCTCCAGCCCCTTGCGCTTCTTCATCGCGACAGCTTCTCGACCCAGCCCTGGGCCTTGCCGTGCAGCTCGTCGTCGGTCGGCGTCATCGTGACGACGTCGCGGAACTTGGGCAGCGCGTCCTCCGGGCTGGAGTCCTTGATGGAGTAGGCCTGCATGTACAGGTCCTTCGCCTTGCTCTTGAGGTCGTTGACGATGTTGGCGGCGCCCGTGTGGTTGGGGTCCGCCTGGAGCGCGCGGCGGGCGAACTCCATGGCGCGCGACCACTGGCCGGCGGCCTTCGCGCCCGCGGCGCTCTTGTAATAGATGGTCGACGCGCGGGTGCCCGCGTTGCGCCCCATCTTGCTGCCGCGCCCGTCGGTGATGTCCTTGTCCAGCGCGAGCAACCGGGTGAGGCCCTTGGCGTCTAGCTCCTCCAGCCTCTTGTAGAGGTTGCCGAACTCCGTCACCTGCCCCATCAGCTTCCTGCACTGCGTCGTCTTGCCCGCGCACGCGTTGAGGATGGCCACCGCGCCGGACGTGTCACCGTCGCGGAAGCGGTCCACGGCGGGCTCCCACGGCTTGGGCGCCGCGGCCACGCGCACCGGCTCCGGACGGGTCAGGTCCGCGATGACGCGCACGGCATCGTCGTTCACGAGCTTGCCGTCGCGGTGCTCCGGGAAGGTCGCGAGCACGTCGTCGGTGATGGCCTTGGCCTGCTGCACGTTCTCCAGCTGCCGGGTGTCCAGCAGCTGCTTGGCTTCCTTCGTGCGCTTGTCGGCGGCGTCCGTCAGGTTCTTGCGCGCCGTCTTCAGCTGCTCGTAGAGCTGCGTGTCGGCGCTCACCTTCGCGATGGACGCCTTCGCGCTGGCGAGCTCCCCCTTGTCCAGCGCCGCCTGGGCCGTGCTCAGGTGGTTCTGGTTGGGGATCTCCCGCTCCGCGGCCTTGAGGTAGTCGTCCACGCCGGGGTAGTCCGGCGCCTGCGCGTGGAGCTCCTCCAGCTTCGCCTTGGCCTGCTGCCACTGGCCCTCGCGCACCAGGTTCTTGGCCTCCTGGAAGAGGCCGCCCAGTTGCTCGCGGTACTGGCGCTGCTCCGCCTCGATGCGGCCCTGCTCCTCCTGCTGGTGGCGCATGCGCGAGCGCGCGACGCCCAGGCCCGCGAAGAGCAGCACCAGCACGGCGGCGCCCGCGAGCTTCATCCGCATGCGCTTGCGCTGCATCTCCGGCGTGAGCTCCGCGGCGGCCGCGGCCCGGGACGTCTGCGGGCGCGCGCGG